>JAEEHQ010000072.1 GCA_016280915.1 Bacteroidales bacterium | reverse complement strand
CGCGTGGCGCACCTTCTCCATAGGGTATATCTTGAAGATGGCTTTCAGCAACTGCGCGGCGAGGTCGTCCACACTCATCACATATTGCAGGTCAATCCTTATCTGTGGCCTGTCCACTTGCGAGAGCACTTTCTGCACCAGGCTGCTCTTCCCAAAACGGCGCGGACTGATGAGAACAATATGGTTCTCGCTGTCCAACTTCTGAAACAGCACTGCCGTTTCTTCCACTCTGTCGGTAAAGAAATCACCTTCTACAATCGTTCCAAACTTGAAAGGATTCATATAATTAGCGTTTTACGATTGCGAAAATATTCGCAACGAAATTTTTCGCAAAGATACGACAAATATTTCACATGGCAAAATAATCTTCCATTATCGGCTGAAGATGTCGGATTGCTTCATCAGGCGGAGGGTTATCTGGCGGCCGTCGGCGGTGGTGACGGTGAGGAGGTAGGCGGTGGAGGGGCGGTTGGTGAGGGCGAGGCCGGAGGTCTCGCCCTTGGTGTGTTTGGTGTATTGGCGATGGTGGTGTGTTGGGTTATGGCTCGCCGAGGAAGGAGAAGATGATTTGGATTTGTTTTGGGGAGAGGATTTTGCGGGGGCGGGAGTAGCCGGTGGCTTGGAGGGCGGCGAGGAGGGGTTTGTTTGAATGGATTTCGTGGGCGAGGCGTTTGCTCGCACTCTCCTTACCTTCGGTGACGTTGCTTAGGCTCGGCATAGTAAGCAAGCTTTCTCTACTCTCGCTTGGCACAACGTTGCTGTTGTCGGGGAAATAGGCCGATGCAAGGTCTTGTTTGAACTTGTACATAAAATTTGAAATTTAAATTAAACATATCGGCCATGGGCCGGGAACTGTCAATCTGAAAATTTCAAATCATACAATTAAATCAAGCAAAAGAAACCCCGAGTAGAAGTAATTCTACTATCATTTTAATCAATTTATATAAGGTTAAAGTGGTGATTATTACTATCTACCTAAATATTTGGCTTTGCACATCGGGCAAAATGGCAGCCCCTTAAACGTTTTTAGCAAAGTCTTTTTGCTTGACGTTTAAATACAAAAGAATTTCCGATGTTACCGAGACCGTGATTACGGATGACCTACGCTTTTGCGTATAGTGAAAACAAAGCGAACTCCACCGTCCTTGTTTTGAAATGCTGCTATCATTCCACCATGCAGTTGAACGGCGTTTTTCACAATAGCGAGGCCGAGACCTGTGCCTCCAAGTTTGCGGCTTCTACCTTTGTCGACACGGTAGAATCGCTCAAAGATACGCGACAGATGTTCTGCTGGGATTCCAACGCCATTGTCGGAGAAAGTGAACTGCCAATGGGTGTCTTTGTCGGAATGTGTCAGGGTTATCGTAGATCCATCGCCTGCATAGGATATGGCGTTGTCGGTGAGGTTGCGGAAGATACTATGGATAAGTGACGCGTCGCCGTAGGCCAAGAGCGAAGAGGGTAAGTTGTGGGCGAACTGCATACGATGCTCTGTCAGATGCAAGGCGGAGGCATCGACTATTTGTCCAACAATCTGTGAAATATCGACCTCATTAAACTCGTAGGCCACCGGCGCCTCGTCAATTTTATTCAGGGTGGAAATGTCCTGCAAGATAGCTGTCATCCGCTGGGCTTGACTAAAACATTGCACAATAAACTGTTGCCGCATCTCGTCAGAGATGTCGGGGTGCGTCAAAATCGTTTCCATATAGCCTTGTATGCTTGCCACAGGTGTTTTCAGTTCGTGGGCGGCATTCTGCGTTAACTCGCGTTTCAGCTTATTCTGCTCTTCTTTCGTGATCTGCAGCTTCTTATATATCTTGACGATTCGTTCGGCTATTTCACCAAGTTCATCGTTTGAGAATTCGGCCAATTCTTCAATTTCAAGACTTTCTCCCAAAGCGATTCGTTTTGCGAATGTCTGTAGCTTGTTAATGTTATTTCCCAATTTTCTGGTAAAACGAGACAAGATAAAGGTCAGGACAATGAAAACCGCCAAGGCAAGCCAAATATATTCTTTTTCTGCTCGCAATGAATCCTTCAAGTCGTGGTTATAGGGCAATGCCGAACGGATGAAGAGGCCAAGTTGAGGTATATAGGTGGCGGAATAGAAGTACTCTTCTCCCATTGTAGCGCTGGTTCTTTCTATGTCCGTCCCTTGCCCTTTTTCCGAAGCCTCTCGTATTTCCTTTCGGTGAAGGTGATTGTCCATCGTGCTGTAGTCCTCGATACGGTTGTCGTATAGCACCCGGCCGAGGCTGTCGATGATTGTTACACGCAGATTTTCCATCTCGTGCCGAAAAACATAACTCTCGACAAGGCTGTCTGTGATGCTGTCGCCGCTGCTGAGAGATTCACTTATACGCAGGTTGCAGTCCTGAAGCTGGATGTTCAGGCACTCTATCTTGAACTCTTTCTCCCGATAGTGCTGAAAAGCCATAAAGGAGAAAGCAAACAGACCAAATATCACCGTTATGCTGACCGACAGCTTCTTCCCGATAGACATATCGCCTCAGTCCTTGAAATAATAACCGTAACCCATCTTTGTCCCGATACACGAAGAATAGGGTTCAATCTTTTTCCGTATCCTCAGGATATTCACGTCGACAGTCCGGCCCATCACCGTGGCATCGTTGGGCCAGATGCGGTCAATCAACTCTTGCCGGGAGAGGACACGTCCACGAACAGACAGCAGCAAGGCCAGCAGTTCGAACTCGGTCCTTGTGAAAGGGACTTCCACCCCGTCGACGTGTACCTTCTTCTGGCTGGTGTTTAGCACAATGCCTTCATATTGCAGGGTGTCCTTCGCCGGTTTTTCTTTGCGTTCCGACCTGGTTAAAACGACCTTGACTCTGGCCAACAGTTCCAGTATCCTGAACGGTTTTGAGATATAATCGTCGGCACCAAGTCCGAAACCGTGCAAGACGTCCTGTTCCGAATCCTTTGCCGTCAGAAAGATAATAGGGATGTCCGATGTTTTCTCGTTGTTTTTCAACGCACTTGCCAGCTCGAAGCCCGACATTCCGTCCATCATCACATCGAGTAGCAAGAGGTTGAAATTGGGAATATTGTTTTGCAGGGCTTCTTCCGCGGATGTCGCCACCGCAACGGAATAGCCTTCTTTCTCAAGATTATATTGCAGTATCTGACAAATGTCGATTTCGTCGTCAACAACAAGAATGTTGTATGTGCGGTCTTTAGTCATAGGGCAAATATTATTGG
>JAEEHQ010000071.1 GCA_016280915.1 Bacteroidales bacterium | reverse complement strand
TCCGTGCGTGTAATAGTAGCTCAGAACTTCCAACTTGAACTCCGGGGTGTACATCCTCCGCGTCCATTTCTTTTTTGTGGTTTCCATCTCTTTTTTGCTTTTTTGCGCAAAAAAGTGTCAAGTTAATTCCGTTCAAGACAATGGTGCCCATGAGGAAGAAAGAGTGCCTATCAAATGCCATAGGATGGCAAAGGAACCCCCTAACGCTGACGAACCCTCTGTCAAGAAAAATATATAAATATTTTTTATTTAAAAAAAATTTGTATCTTTGCTTGTTTAACGACAAGAAGTACAAAATAATTAATATAATGGAAGACAACAAATTATTTACCGAGTTTCCTCCCATCTCCACGGAAAAATGGGAAGAAGTCATCACAAAGGACCTTAAAGGTGCCGATTACGAGAAGAAATTGGTCTGGAAGACTATTGAAGGCTTCAAGGTCAAACCTTACTATCGCGCCGAGGACCTCGAGAACCTCGAATATCTCAACAGTAATCCTAACCAGGCACCCTATACCCGCGGCAAACATGCCGACAATAATGTTTGGGACATCCGCGAGGACATCCTCCCCGACACCCTCGAAAAGATGAACGCCACCGCCCTCGAGGCTCTCAACCGTGGTGCCAATGCCCTGGGCCTGCGTGCCTGCAAGGTCGACAGCCAGGAGAAGATGGAAATCCTGCTCAAGGACATCGTTCCCGAAGCATGCAAGATCAACTTCATTTGCAGCAAGGATATGCTCCAGACGCTGAAATACTTTGTCGAATTCATCAAAGCTCACGGTGGCAATCCCCAGAATGTGGAAGGCAGCTGCAACTACGACCCCTACGAGCACGCCCTGCTGAAAGGCGAATACAAGGGTGGCGAAGCCGAAGCCTTCGAAGAGGCCAAAGCCCTCATCGAATATGCCAAAGAGAACCTGCCTAAGTTCCGCGTGGTGACCGTCAACGGCAAGCATATCCACAACGCCGGCTCCAACATCGTGCAGGAGCTTGGCTTCACCCTGGCCGCCGCCAACGACATCATGGCTCACCTCACCGACATGGGCTTAGCCGTCGAGGACATTGCCCCCCGCATGGTCTTCAATTTCGGCATCGGCAGCACCTACTTCATGGAGATTGCCAAGATTCGTGCCGCCCGCCTGCTTTGGAGCAAGATTATGGAGCAGTACAAACCCAGCTGCGAATGCTGCTACAAAGTTTATATCAACGCCACCACCTCCACGTGGAACACCACTGTTTACGACCCTTACGTGAACATGCTGCGCTCCACCACAGAGACCATGTCGGCCTGCATAGCCGGTGCCGACAGCATCACCACCAACCCCTTCGACATCGCCTTTGAGGACCCCGACAGCTTTGGCTACCGCATTGGCCGCAACCAGCAGATTCTGCTGAAGGAGGAGAGCTACATGGACAAGATTGTCGACCCCGCCGCCGGCAGCTACTATATCGAGAACCTCACCGACAGCATCGCCCAGTATGCTTGGCAGCTCTTCGTGACCGTTGAGGAGAAGGGCGGCTTTGCCAAAGCCATCCGCGAAGGCTATGTGCAGGACGAAGTGACCCGCGTGGCCCAGCAGCGCGACATGGACATCGCCACCCGCAAGACCACCATCCTCGGCACCAACCAGTACCCCAACCTCAACGACAAAGGTCTGGAACGCGTGAAGAAAGAGAGTGCCTACGGCTGCTGCACCTGCGACTGCAAGGAGACCGAAATCAAGCCTCTGCGCCTCTATCGTGGTGCCGAGGCTTTCGAGCACCTGCGTCTGGCCACCGAGAAGAGCGGCATGCGTCCCAAGGTGTTCCTGTTGACCTATGGCAACCTGGCCATGCGCAAAGCCCGCAGCGGCTTCAGCACCAACTTCTTTGGTGTTGCCGGCTACGAGATTATCGACAACGTCGGTTTCGAGAATGCCGAGCAGGGCGTGAAGGCCGCCTTGGATGCCAAGGCCGATATCGTGGTGCTCTGCTCCTCTGACGAGGAATATGCCGACATTACCGAAGCCGCCTGCAAGGGACTGAAGGGCAAGGTGAAGAGCATCGTGATAGCTGGCAATCCTAAAGAAATGATTGAGACCTACAAGGGCTACGGCGTGGACGAGTTCATCCATGTGAAGACCAACGTCCTCGACTGCCTCACCAAGTATCAGAAACTCTTTGGCATCGAAAAGTAAGTGAGTTCTTTACCCAAACTTGACCAGTACCTACTACTCAAGTACCTGAAGACCTTCTTACTGGCGATGGCACTGATTATCGTCATCGTCATCACTTTCGATATATCTGAAAAGTTAGACGATTTCCTGAGCGGACATGCTCCGCTTCAGGAAATCGTTTTTGATTACTACCTGAATTTCATTCCTGGCTTCGTCAATCTCTACAGTCCCCTGTTCATCTTCATCAGCGTGATATTCTTCACCTCCAAGATGGCGGGCAACACCGAGATTATAGCCATTCTGGGCAGCGGCATCAGCTATAGGCGGATGTTGCGTCCCTACATGTACGGCGCCACCCTCGTGGCCCTGATTGTGTTGGCCTTCGGCAATTTCCTCATTCCGGTGAACAACCGCACGTTGGACACATTCGACAACAAATACGTGCATTTACACAAAGCCAAATACTTCAGCAATGTCCATTTCCAGGTGAAACCCGGCGTGCAGATATATGCTGAGGGCTACGATGCCACCACAATGCGGGTGAACAACTTCCACCGCGACGTGTATGATGAAAACTACCGAATGGTAGATCGCATCTCGTGCAGGATGATCGTCTACGATACCGTTAGTGGCAAATGGAACTGCGAAGACTTTGTCCACCGAACACTCAAAGGGCACCAAGAGCACCTTTCGCGCGACCCACATTCGCTGCGCAAATTGGATGTCACGCCGGAGGACTTCAACTCTTCAACAGCCAACATCACCACGATGAACTCCATCGACCTCTACAAATACATCGTGCAGGAGAAAATGCGCGGCTCCTCGGCCGTCATCGCTGCCAAAATCGAACTCTACCAACGACTGCTCAACCCGCTCTCCATCTTCATCATGACGTTGATAGGGGTGGGCGTGTCGAGCCGCAAAACCCGTGGCGGTATTGGTGTGCACCTGGCCATCGGCATCTCGCTGGCCTTCGGCTACATCGTCTTCATGAAGGTGACCACCGTCTTTGCCGTCTTCGGAACCCTCAACCCCTTCCTCTCGGTCCTGCTTCCGCAAATTGTCTTCGGAATCGTGGCGGCATACGTGGTGAAGACAGCGCCAAAATAGCAATTAGCATACAATGATTCGTGTAACATATACAATGAAACTGGCGCGAGCTAAGCCTCTCGGTAACAAAACAACTTGAAAACCTTACGACTCAACAATTCGAAAACTCAATATACATGACTATAGAAGAAATATCCAACAGCATCATTGATGAATTTGCCAGCTTTGATGAATGGCTGGACAAATATGCCTACATTATCGAGCTGGGCAAGGACTGCCCGGTGATAGAAGAGAAAGACAAAACAGAGAACAACCTGATAAAAGGGTGCCAAAGCCGTGTGTGGCTCAGCTGTGAGCACCATGATGGCAAGCTGTGGTTCAAGGCCGACAGCGATGCTGTGATAACCAAAGGCATTATCAGCCTACTGATACGTGCCTTGAATGGACAGACACCCAAGGACATACTGGACGCCGACCTACATTTCATCGATGCCATTGGGCTGAAGGAGCACCTCTCCCCCACCCGTTCCAATGGCTTGACCGCCATGGTGAAACAAATGAAGATGTACGCGCTGGCATTCTCCATTGCCCAATAGGCCCCTATCCAACAAATAGCAGAAACTCACTTGCAAGACAGTCGCACATAATTATTTAAAAGATATTAATACAATAATATATGGAGCCCACAAAAGAAACCCTCAACTCGGCCATCGTCAACTGCCTGAAGAACATCTACGACCCCGAGATACCCGTCAACATCTACGACCTTGGCCTGATTTACAATATCGACATCGACGACGAGTTCAACGTGAAGATACTGATGACCATGACCGCCCCCGACTGTCCGGAAGCAGAATACATGTATCAGGAGGTCAAGCAGATGGTTGGCTACATACAAGGCATCAAGTCGGTGGATGTTGAGCTGACTTTCAACCCACCATGGGATTTCAACAGCCTGAGCGACGAAGTGAAGATAGAGTTGGGCTTGCTTTGATAGGCAACAAGCATTTAAACCCTAACAAAGGAAAACAATTTTGAGCATAAGCCACATTGAATTGTGAACATACAGGCAGTTTTTAGTAAGAAGCACCGTCAGTTTGTTAAGGAAACGGCACCTGCCAGAGGCACCTCGCTCTCGGGCATGGCGTGGCGACGCTTTGCACAAAACAAGCTGTCCGTGGTGAGCTTAGTGGTGATAGGGCTCTTTGTCCTGATGGCATTGCTCGGCTATCTCATCACCCCCGACGGCACCCCCCACTGCAACCAGCAGTACCTGGAACTTGCCACCATGAAACCAATGAGTCGGGTAACGTTCACCTACGTCGACGACGGCCTGCCCCAACCCACCAACGGATGGCTGCACAAGATGCTCTACGGTGAAAACCAAGCTTACACCGCCATCCCCACTTACCGCACCACAGCAGTAGGCGACAGCATCGACATTGAGAGCTACACCGGAGGCAACCCCAACGAGGGGGAGATACGTCGCGTGAGCAAATCGCAAATCGTAGGCAGCGACACACGCACCTTTGTCCTCGGCACCGACAGCTACGGGCGCGATGTGCTGAGCATGATTATGATAGGCAGCAGGGTAAGCCTCTCGGTAGGTCTTATTGCCGTGCTGATAGCCTTGGTTATTGGCATCACCCTGGGTTCATTGGCCGCCTATTATGGCGGGTGGGTTGACAATGTCATCACCTGGCTCATCAACGTGGTGTGGTCGATACCCACCGTGCTGCTGGTCATCGCCATCACCTTTGCTTTGGGCAAAGGATTCTGGCAAGTGTTCATAGCCGTAGGTCTTACCATGTGGGTGGACATTGCCCGTGTGGTGCGCGGACAGGTCTACAGCATCAAAGAGAAAGAATATGTTGAGGCGGCACGGGCCTTGGGATTCAGCACCTTCCGCACCATCTTCCGCCACATACTGCCCAACATCACGGGTGCCGTCATCGTAGTCACCGCCTCCAACTTCGCCAGCGCCATCCTGCTGGAAGCCGGATTGAGTTTTCTGGGCATCGGTGTGCAGCCGCCCATGCCCTCGTGGGGTACCATGGTCAAAGAAAACTACAGCTACATTCTGTTGGACAGTGCCTATCTGGCGCTATTGCCAGGCTTAGCCATCATGCTCATCGTATTGGCCTTCATGCTGTTGGGAAATGGCTTGCGCGATGCCCTGGACATTAAGAAAAGCTGAGCATCATTTCTTTAACACCTGAAAGTAATAGGTGCAGAAGCAGCAACCCTCAAAATATCGTAAAAAAAATTAAAAAATATTACATTACTAAAAAAAGTCGTATCTTTGCAAATTAAATAACTAGCGAAAGTTAAATAACAAGTATTATAAACAATTTAAAATCAACACAAAAATGAAGAACGTTTTTAAATTTTTTAGCATTGCTCTTGCTGGTGCGCTGATGTTCACCGCTTGCAATCCTACTGAAGAGCCCGTACCCGAAACCACCAAGTACACCATCACCGTCCAGGCTAACGACAACACCATGGGCACCGTGACCGGTGGCGGCACCTATGCACAAGGCACCTCTATCACCATCACTGCCACTCCTAACGAAGGTTACAAATTCGTCAAATGGCAGGACAATGTCACCGAGCCTTCCCGCACCATCATCGTCAACAAAGACGAGGCTTACACCGCTACTTTCGAATCCAATGCTCCCGCTGACGGCATCAACGTCACTTTCGGTAGCGACCAGTGGACCGCTGGCTATGCTGGCATTCCTTTCTACAGCTCCCATGGTGTCATGAACATCCTTGCTTTCAAATCTCAGGATAACTCCTATCCTTCAATCGACATCATTGCTGTCACCACCGAAGGCACCCACAGTGAGGATGCTGGCGAGAATGGCCTCATGCCCGGTACTGTTTTCTACAATGTTGACTACTACAGTGAGACTTCTCTCTTTAACGTCGACGCCGAAGGTGACACCAACTGGTATGGTGACTGGTGGGCAAAGACTGCTACCATCAACACCACCTCTTTCGATCCTATCAACATGAAGGTTACCACCGTCATCAATGCCACCATGTTCGATGCACTTGGTGCTCTCGTCAACGGTCAGGGTATTGCTAATGCTGCCACCAAGACCATGAATGTTTCCGTTGGCAACTACGACCTCATTTCCACTGGCATGAAGAGTGCTGTGAGCCTGAAAAAGAACCACGGCAAACTGTTTGTTAAATAAGATTACTCAAACACAAGAACCCCATCCCTTCTATGCAAGAGGTGGGGTTCTATCAATTAATTAAAAACAATGAAAAAGAATTTCAAAATCCTCTCTTTGGCCGTTATCGCCATGCTTACTGCTGCTGCTTGCAACAACAATGCAGCCGAAGTGGAAGCTATCGACACCGTTATCCCTGTTGACACTATGATTGTCGACTCCATTGTCGCCGACACCATGGTTGTTGAAGAGCCCGTTGCCCAGGAACCTGTGAAAACTGCTAAGAAGGCCCCCAAGAAAAAGGAACCCGTTGTTGAAAAGAAAAGCAACGACCGTCCTGTGAACATTGAGGTTAACAAGGGTAAAATCAAAGTGAGAACCGAAGAGAACACCTCCAACCTCCAAAAGTCAGAGAAAGAAGCCAAGGAAACCGACAGACCCATTGAGATTAAAACCAACAAGAAAATTGGTAACAGACCTGTCAATGTGACTGTTAAAGAATAATTGCACTCAAACAGCAAAAGAGAATCCGAGACCCGCTTTCGGATTCTCTTTTTATTATATTAATCACAATGATGAAAAAAATCGGTTTCACCCTTACCCTATCCCTTTTTGCCGCACTTGCATGCAGCTGCGGCAACGAAGAAGGACGAGCAGAAAAGGCTGCATACAAGTACCTCGACGCAATAGGCAACTACGATTTCGACCGCGCATGGGACTATGCCACTGAGGAGACACAGAAGAGCACCCTTACCTTATTCCGCGACGTGATTATGCCCACGACCGACATGGAATATGTGAACTCCAATAGGCCAGCAAAAATCACGATTAGCCAGGTCAGCATCACCGACGACACTTGTGCCGAAGCCTTCTTCCACGAGAGCACTCCCATTCAAGAGCAGGACGGGAGCATCACCCTGCGTAAACGGAATGGGAAATGGCTTGTCCACCTGCCTATTGAAGTTCCTGAAATATTCAATGGTCCGAGAGAACACGAATACAAATACGAAGAAAGAGATATAGAACACCTGCAGGTGCTTGACAGAAAAAAGCCACAGGACACAACAGGAAAGCAATGAGGTCCGACTCAATTAATGGAGTCCGCCTTCATGGCTTCTTCCACGGCCTTCTTTCGCGCCTCAATCACGGCCTGATTAGCCCTATCCATGCGGGCCATCACAGAATCTAAAACACGGAGGTAGATGTCGGAATGGTGAGTATACCATAGGATGGTGGTGTCGACAACAGCGTGAGTGATGCCGTGTCGAGCCAAGAGCGTGTCGTAAGAGGCAATCATTTCGGGAGAGAGGGTGTCGAAAAGAAAGTGGGTTTCCAAGGAATAAAAAGACTCTAAAAGATAAGCATCCTCAAGAAAGTCGGTAAAAGAAGCCTCATCCATTACAGGGCTTTCTGGCACAGGCTCCGACTGGCAAGAAGCAAAAGGAAATGCTGCTGAAATAAGCATAAGAAGAATCAGAGCAACTGAGAGCGAACCATTTGGGGTATTTTTCATACAGACAATACTAAAAAAATCGACTGCAAAGGTACGGAAAAATTCCGAATCGGTAACAATACCATAGAAAAAGAAAAAAATGAATATTTTTTTGTTTTTCATGCAACAAAATCGACTTTAATGTGTCTAAGTGAAAAAAATAGTACTAATTAACTTGTATTATTATCATAGATAAACCCTTCGAAAAATAAATCTTTAGTATCAAACTGAAACGAATAAGAACCTTCATTATGAAAACAACAGGACAACTCAAGTACTTAGTTGGACTTTGCGCATCCCTACTGCTTGTAGTTAATGCCACTGCCCAAACAACCGACTACTGCAAAGGGTTGAAAAATCCCACCAGTTTTGTCATTACCTCTGCCGGCAACTCAGCCAATGCCCAGTGGTACGGATTCACAGGTTCCCGAGAAAATCAGGTCAGCCAGTGCGGCAACTGGGGCATGAGACTCTGGGGAGACCTAATCCCTGCCAGCCAGTTGGCCTCCCAGACCTCCGGTTCTGGGTACTGCACCTCGGCTTCCCCCGCATCCACCAATATCAACGGTCAAGGCGACCAAATGAACCGCTTTGTCATCAAAGGTCCGGGCTACGATGCACTTACTTACAACCACCTGAGCTATCTGCCTCCTGACCCTACTTACACCAGTTCCATCCGTTTAGGCAACAACTGCGGTGGCCAGCATGAGGCAGAGATGCTTTGTTACCAATTCCAGGTACGCCCACAGAACTCTCTGATTTTCATTTGGTATGCCCTTTCTCTGCAGAACGGACAGCACGAAGTTTCACGAAACCCCGAGTTTGCCATCGAGATTGAGAAGCTTGTGAGCGGCTCAGGCGCCAGTGCTGTTTGGCAGCGCATCGGTAATGACACACTCTGCTATATCCGCCCCACTCCGGCATCGGGTGCTGCATTAGCCCCCTTCTACGCGGGCAGCACCGGCACACAGAGCGGTGCCGG
>JAEEHQ010000070.1 GCA_016280915.1 Bacteroidales bacterium | reverse complement strand
TAATTTAGTGTGCAAAATTAAAGTTGACCCATGTGATGCCCAGTGCGACGAATGGCTCGTCGTTGTAATTTCCGTTCAATTGGCGGACACCTGCCTCTGCCTTTATGGCAATATGCTTCAAAGGATAGTAGTTGATGCCGGCCGACAGTACCTGACGTTCTGTCCAGCCGATGTCGTCGAAGCCTGTGGCAGGAATGAAGCTGTCGTAACGGTCATAACGACCGAAAAGATACAAATGCTTCACACCATGTCGCCAGCAGGTCCATGCCTGCAAGTCTACGCCTGCCTCTAGCGAATAGTCGTAGGCCCCTTTGCCCACCGCCGTATGGGGATAGGGATTACCCGTCATGGTAGTTTGGTTCTTGTTGCGTGTCGAAATCAACCCAGCGTCGCCCAAGTAGCCATAATCACAGTTGCCCCTCACCACCAGCCATGCATTTCGATAGTCGAAATCAAAGGCTCCAATCAGCACCGTCCCTAGTGCATCGCGGTAGCGCGAAGTCTCAGAATACACTGCTGTGGTTATATCGTTATTGAAGCTGTTGCCCACATAGCCGCTGAGGCTGAGCCGCAGATTGCGAATGCCCATATAGTCCACTCTGGCAGCTCCCGCCAAGCTGTTGGCTGGGCGGAACTCATAGGGCGAAGCCGAACCGTTGTGTACCCATCCCGACTCGGTGAAGAGATTGCTATTCAACGCAGGCAGCACCTGCACCTCGTAGCGCCATGCACCCGCACGACCCCACAGGCTTACGCCCGTCTCGTGCCAGGTGCAGGGCATGATGGTGTTCTCGCCTTCAGGACGGTACACCGAAAAGAAGTGGTCGGGCGTATGGTTGTTATTGGTCATGCCTACTGGCACCACGATATGGCCCATTCTCAGATTCAGATGGCGGTTGAAACTCTTCTGCACCCAGAACTGCTCCAACGCCACCTCACCGCCACGCTCCACTTCTTGCTCAAACTCACCCGTCTCCTCCGTCTCCTTCTCTACCGCCACCTCGGTGCCTCCGTGTTCAAATTCCACCTCGGTACCCACACTCCATCCTCTACCCATGTCGTAGCCCAGTGTGATGACGGCATGGGGAAGGTCCACCCGTCCATGTCCCTTACTTTCGGTATATCGGTCGGCATGTGAGTAGCGAAATACGTTATCACTATAGAAATTATAATTATATACAGCCTCACCATACCCACCAATAGTGAGTCTCGAAGGCTTGTCGAGCGTGTCTTTTTGAGCTCTGGCGCTCAACCCAGCTCCCAACAATAAAGCTGTGAAAATAATAGTTTTGAGGATTTTATTGTGCATAATATTATTTTGTTTTTGTAAGTGCAAAGTTACCCCAACTCTCCCATCCGACCAATACCTAAAAATATTGATTTTTTCCTATCCCAACACCCGATTCCCCCCACTACAAATACCAATATTATTAATCAACCACAAACTTTTTTTGTTAAAAGGAACTATTACGAACAATAGCACATCAACTTTTACGTTACAGAACTAAAAAATTAATTTAAACCCAATAAAAGCACAAGAGACAAAAGAACTTACACCTGCCGAAGAGCAGGTCATGCAGGCCATCTGGTCAATAAAACAAGGTTTCGCCAACGAGATAGTGTCAGCCATCGAACCTCCCAAACCCGCCTACAACACCATACTAACCGTAGTTAGGATCTTGGAGAAAAAAGGCTATGTCGGCCACACCACCTTCAACAAGTCCAACCGTTACTACCCTCTCGTCAGCCGAGACGACTATTCCAGCCAAATACTCGGTAAGATGGCGAGGAATTATTTCGGGTCATCATTCCGCAACATGGTCTTATTCCTAGTCGACAAAAAGGCCGTCACGCTCGAAGACTTAGAGGCGCTAACTAAAGAGTGTTTTGCACCCTCTCGAAGCGGTGTGCGAACACAGGGTGTTTGCCGATTCGCCCGAAGCCGTCCGCTTTGTTGAAGGACTTGGGTCTTCAGTAAAAGCAATCATCAATCCAATGGAGAATCGCGACGACGACCAGGCGGCACGTTGGTACGACGTGGCGTGGAGCAATGACCCAGTTGAATTGAGTTGGTGGAACGAGGAGGATGCTGGAGAGAGGCTTACATTTGCCGAGTTCCCGGGAGGAGAGAATGCTATGGTCGACCATGTTGCATAGTCTATCGTATTTCCTGAGAAGGCCAAGACCGACGGGGTGCAAGGCAAAGTGGAGCAACCTCTTATTATGTGGGGTGAATCAGGAAAATACAAATGCGTGTCGTAGTGAAGAAAGTCCTGTGGACTTTCGATAGCTGAGCATCGCGAAAGCGGAGAAATCAACGCTCTCAAAATCGTAATTTATAGTACTCCCCATAATTAATTGGCAAAGAAAACAACCTGCAATGAAAGGCACTGGCTCATACCCCAGTTTCGTGGCGCGAATGTGCCGACTCCGATGCCCGTGTCATAATTATACCGTCAGCATCGATTAGACGCAATGCACACGAATGAGAAATATGACACAGCCTATTTGGGTAGACCTCAATGACGGCAATGGATGTCTACCTGCTTGGAAGCTGGGTCTCTTTCTCGCGGTCTCCTTGCTATCTCTTTGCTAGGTTCTCGCTATTAATACTCTTTAACATGGAGTTCTACGCAAGATCTTCCTAAGTTTTAATGTAGTTCGTCTTGATGATGAGATGGAGCTTCCTATCGGCTTCGGATTTTGTTGGAACTCGCGTTGTTTCTTTTCCTTGTCCCGATGGTGGCTGTGTCGAGTGGCATTTGGCGCATTTCAGTTGAATTGTTGCCAGCTTTTTTGAGAAATACTGCCATATTGTCAGTAGTGAGTGGGCGGAGGAAGGGTTGGCACGGTTGTTGGTGACAAGGGTATGTCAGTCGCAATACTGGCAGAAAAAATAAGTTGAATAAAAAATAAATAAAGAATATTATGGGAAAAATCATTGGAATCGACTTAGGAACAACAAACAGTTGTGTATCAGTCATGGAAGGTAACGAGCCTGTTGTCATTGCTAACAGCGAGGGCAACCGCACCACCCCTTCGGTGGTAGGCTTCATCGAGAACGGCGACCGTAAGGTGGGCGACCCTGCTAAACGTCAGGCTATCACCAACCCTCACAACACCGTCTATAGCATCAAGCGTTTCATGGGCGAGACCTACGACCAGGTACAGAAGGAAATTGCCGCCGTCCCCTACAAGGTGGTCAAGGGCGACAACAACACTCCCCGTGTCGAAATCAACGGCCGTCTCTACACCCCGCAGGAAATCAGCGCTATCATTCTTCAGAAGATGAAGAAGACTGCTGAGGACTATCTGGGTTCTGAGGTTACCGAGGCTGTCATCACCGTGCCCGCTTACTTCAACGACTCTCAGCGTCAGGCTACCAAAGAGGCTGGTGAGATTGCAGGCCTGAAGGTGCGCCGTATTGTCAACGAGCCTACTGCTGCCGCTTTGGCTTATGGCTTGGACAAGAAGAACAAGGATATGAACGTGGCCGTCTTCGACCTTGGTGGTGGTACTTTCGATATCTCCATCCTCAACTTGGGCGACGGTGTCTTCGAGGTAAAGAGCACCAACGGCAACACCCATCTGGGTGGTGACGACTTCGACCGCAAGATTATCGACTGGTTGGCCGACGAGTTCCAGCGCGACAAGAACATGGACCTCCGCAAGGACCCCATGGCCATGCAGCGTCTGAAAGAGGCTGCCGAGAAGGCTAAATGCGAGCTTTCCAGCAGTCAGCAGACCGAAATCAACCTGCCTTATATCACCGTGGCTGATGGCGTTCCTCAGCACTTGGTGAAGACCCTCACCCGTGCTAAGTTTGAACAGCTCTGCGACGACCTGATTCAGTCAACTCTCGAACCCTGCCGCAAGGCCATGCAGGATGCCGGCTTGAGCAACAGCGATATCGACGAGGTTATCCTCGTGGGCGGCTCTACCCGTATCCCTGCCATCCAGCAGGTGGTGGAGAAGTTCTTCGGCAAGGTGCCCAGCAAGGGTGTCAATCCCGATGAGGTCGTGGCTGTCGGTGCTGCCATCCAGGGCGGTGTGCTGACTGGCGAAGTCAAGGATGTGCTTCTGCTTGATGTCACTCCTCTGAGCCTTGGTATCGAGACCCTCGGCGGTGTGATGACCCGTCTGATTGACGCCAACACCACCATCCCCACCAAGAAGAGCCAGGTGTTCTCAACGGCTGCCGACAATCAGCCCGAGGTGGAAATCCACGTGCTTCAGGGCGAGCGTCCCATGGCCAACCAGAACAAGACCATCGGCCGCTTCCACTTGGCAGGCATCCCGCCAGCACCCCGCGGAGTACCTCAGATTGAGGTTACCTTCGACATCGATGCCAACGGCATCTTGAATGTCAGCGCCCTCGACAAGGCCACCGGCAAGAGTCAGAACATCCGCATTGAGGCTTCCAGCGGTTTGAGCGATGAGGAAATCAAGCGCATGAAGGCTGAAGCCGAAGCCAACGCCGATGCCGACAAGAAGGCCAAGGAAGAGATTGAGAAAATCAACAATGCCGACGGCATGATCTTCCAAACCGAGAAAAACCTCAAGGAATATGGCGACAAGATTCCCGCTGAGAAGAAGAGCGCCATCGAGGCCGCCCTCACCGAACTGAAGGCCGCCCACAGCGCCCGCAACGTCTCCCAAATCGACCAAGCCATGGAGAAGATGAACGCCGCATGGCAGGCCGCCAGCGAGGACATGTACAAAGCCCAGCAGCAAGCCGGCGGTCAGAACCCCGGTGCCGGCTTCGACCCCAACAACATGGGCGGTAACCCCGGCCAGCAAGGTGGCAACACCAACCAAGGCGGCAGCGACAACGTCACGGACGTGGACTACGAGGAAGTCAAATAGGGCTACAAATAGTCAATACAATAGAGAGGATGTCACAAGTGGCATCCTCTTTTTGTATAGATACACAATTTTATTTTTGGTCCCATTCTGCCACCACATTACCATTCTTATTGATATAGCAAATCCTGCAACCAATTTCTTTGTCAATCACAACTTGTGCTAATCCATTAATAAAAGGGTAAGCATTATTAAATTGTGGGTTAATCACAAATTTCCCTTTTGAGTTAATGTATCCTTCTATCGAATTCGAATTATACCCTCCCCCAACTCCTACGGCAGCCAAACCTTCAGAAAAATCCCTTGCTACATCAAATTGAGGTTCTATCACCAAATCTCCTCTTGTATCAATATACCCATATTTGTCATCAATTCTTACACAAGCTAAACCTTCTGAAAACCCACCAACTTCATCAAACTGGAAATCATTTATTCGTTTTCCTTCTTTATTAATAAGATATCCTTTTGCTTTCACATAGCGAAATACATTATCGGAACCTCGAATGTTTCTCCCTTCATCTTCCCGTACAAAAGCTATCCCTTCTGAGAAAGGATAGGCTTCACTGTATTGCGGTTTTATAACAAAGGCACCTTCTTTATTAATGTAACCATATTTGTAACAGCCATTAATGGTGTCATAAAATCGCACAGAAGCCAAACCGTCAGAAAAAAAGTAGTCATAGGGACCGCATGGGAAATGGGGATCAATTATCATCTTACCTTCCTTATCAATAAAACCTATTTTTCCATTTTTTAAGACCGATGCCAATCCTTCTGAAAAAACACCTACATAGTCAAATTGAGGTATTATTACCATTTTCCCTTTATTGTCGTAGTACCCATATTTGCCATTGTTACGTACAGGAATCATTCCTTCCGAGAAAACAGCTCTGTCTATAAGGCGATCAAACACTTGGTCAATTACAAATGCTCCTTTCTTATCAATAAAACCAAACAAATCGTTTTCTGCCAGGGCTAACCCTTCAGAAAAATCACCCACATTGTCATATTGTGGATTTATTACTAATTCTCCCTTCGTATTAATAAATCCCTCCTTGTCTCCAACACACACCCTTGCCATACCCTCAGAAAATTCAAATGCACAATCAAATTGTGGTTTTATCACAAATTCACCACATATGTTAATGTATCCCCATTTGTCGCCGCATTTTGCAGGAAATAGAGCCTTGTAGTCATTATGTCCTGTACAACTAATAATAGCCATCATTGATGACCAAAGGGTAATACCAAATAATATCCTCTTCATTTTCATAATAATTAATACCATTTTCTCAGCCAAAACTCATTGAAGAGGTCGCTCTCCGTATCTTTGAATTCACCATCCTTCCATCCGATCACTTCGTAGAAAGAGAGTAATCTCCATCCGGTTTTTTTACAGTCATTTTTTAGTTTGTCAAACCATTTGCCCTCATCGTGAAAAGTTATTACACAATAGTGAATATTACGTTTGCCTTCATAAATTTCACCAACTATTTTCTTATAGCGCGTCAATTGGTCATCATGAAGCATTGAGTATGCTTTGTCTTCTATCACAACAAGATGCTGTTCTTTTTTATTGTCCACTATCACATCTATTTCTGCAACTACATCAATACTCGCCCATTGCCGCCAAACTTCTACTTTCAATATCTCGACATTCCTTTCTTCCTCTTTTTCAATAAGGCGTAGCAATACCTCTTTGCAGATTTGATGAAGTCGAGGCTTCTCAATATCCTTTTCTGCGGCGAGCCGCATCAACCACGACATTTGGAAATCAAGCATAGCCTCGTAACCATGGTTACTATGCCAACTATCTTGCATGAATAATGATTCTTCCATAGTTTTTTGATTTTTTGATATGATATGCCTACTCTATAATGCAGTTTTCGGCTTCCCTGCTTTTTCGTGAGTTGGAAGACGATTTCGGGGTAAGGATATGAAAAAGGCGTGAGACCTTCGTTATGAATCCTTATTTCTTAATCAGGTGACTGGTAATTACCTTGAGGCAAATAAGGAACGAACAATCCACGCCAATGCGTGAACCTGTTGTTTCTTATTCTCGCCTCTTAAGATTACCAGTCTTCGATTAAGGAGAACAAGCACTTCAAGCTCTATTTATTTCTTTACTATTTCTACGTTTTATGTCATTGTATTCTTTTGTGTTGCTGTGATTATAATTGTGAATAATCCCACATTGCCATTGGAAGTATTTTCTTTTGAACTATCATTCGGTACTGTGGTGTGTGCTTGGGAATATCGAAATTTGAGGATTGCACCCAGGCAACAGCTTTCTTCTTCTTTGCTGTCAGTTTGTTAATCTCTGGAGCTTTGGAAGGAAGCCACGTTTTCAACCACTCCAGTTTCTTTAGCATTTTTGTGACTTCGCTGGTAATGGCAGAGTGAATTTCGATATAAAAGACCTCGCCATCATAGCCTAACGCATAATCCCATCGGCAATCATTAGGGTAAAGCTCCCTTGTGGTGGCATCAATATCGAGGCTCCCGTCAATCTTTGTCGGGTCGGGAACTTTTATTTTAGCTGTATATCCTCCGAATGCAGACAGTCCTTCGTGATAACCATTGCTCACGTCTGGCGTTGCCGCCACAGCCTCACGGAAGGTTAACTTCTTTTTTGATTTATCCTTGCTCATACCCAATGACTATTCTGCATATTCATACACGATGTCTGCCGCGTCTGCCGAGAACTTAGACAGTCCACCCCAACCAGAAATGGCATCGTTCTCGCTTCCAGCATCCAATGTAGAAATATCAGTCGATTCTACTTTGCCATTTGCCACCCTTGAGAAATAGTAGGTCGAAAGCGTTTTGTCGAACAAACCATCGAACAACTGTCGACTGGCTTGGGTTTTACGGATATTGAACAACTTGAACAATGCATCTTCTTTTCTGTCGGAAGATGCCTTTTTGATAGCATTAAAAGTCCAAGCGAAGTCAAGCAAAGTGGTGGAATGGGTAGAAATAATCACTTTCAGACCATTATGCAGAAGTTCCAAAACTTCGAGCAGAATGGCTTTGATGGCTTGTGGGTGCAAACCCATTTCAGGTTCCTCGATTACAACATATTGATAATTATCCTTTTTAAAAACAGGTGAGGAAGGCCCAGACAAGCAATAGAAAGCAATAAGCAGAGGCATAAACTCTTTCTGTCCGGTGCTCCATGTCATGAAAGGAAGATTCATGTCATCTATCTTCATTTGGAACTTCTTTTGACCAGCATTCTCCTCCATGACAATCTTGCCGCCATAAAATATATTGTCGTTGAAAGATTGTTTCAACACGCCTTTTAGCCTGTTGCTGATAGGAAAGATTGTGTTCGGATCGCCCATGAAACCTTGGATGTATGTTCTCAGTGTTTCGCTAAAAGCTCTCAAAACATATGGGGTGGAAAGGTCGAACTCCATGAAGTTTTTCGGACGACCATCGGCAATGCTAAGGATGCGCTGTGCTGGAATATAAAACATGGATTCCTTTTGAGGCACGTTGCGTTTAGTTAAAGTGTCAATGGATATTGTTTCATTGTCGAACAGGATTTCTGTCTCTGGTTTGAACATTTTGTTTAGACCATCACCAAAAACGACATCCAAAACCTTTTGAGGGTTCTTTTTGTCAATAATAAAATTATACTTGCGGAGATTTGATAGTATGTATTCCTTATCAACAATATACTTCAGTAGCTCCAGAAACAAACTTTTACCGCTGGCTTGAGGACCAACTAAGAATGTGAGGTCTCCGAAATCCACTGACACCTGACCAATTGGCCCAAGGTTACTTATGTACAAATTCTTCATAAGAATTCCAATTCTTTTTTTTAAATGCGAAGATGCATTTTCTTTTATTCGACAATAAATATTTCACCATCATTCACCGAGACATCATCACGGTGTTGTCAAACGATGGGATGATACGGTTCCCTCGACGGTTTTCGCGATCCTTGCGGATGATGGCTTCTATGTCGTCATCGCCATGAACGTTGGCCCAGCATCCAGACAAACTGCGAAACCCTTTCTCGCGCTCCTCTTCATCGGCAACAGAAGACAGGCGCATACTGCTAATGAGCATCGCGACAAGTTCAAGTTTCAACTTGTCGTCCAAATTCTTCACCAGTCCCCAGTAGTGCATTATAGAAGAAATGTTGTTGTGTGTTCTTTCAGCAGTTGTTTCCATTATTAAGCAGTTTCGATTTGCAAAAGTACGACTTTTTTCCAACATGACAAAATGTTTTTTAATAGAGAATCCCCCAACGCTTTTTATGGCACACACATTTTTTGTTGCTATGCAGTGAAAGAGTTGCTTATTCCCCGCAGAATATGCGGAGAATCGACATTGCAGGCTAGTGGCGAGGATTGCAAATCTTATCTATTTTGTCTTCTTTTGTGGAAATATTACTTTTTCAAGTCCATGTTTTCCTTAGAATGTCGCTTTTCTCAATGTGGCATATCTCTTAAATGTCATTTTTTTTGTACCTTTGCAGGCAAAATACGATTGGACTTAATGGTTTGAATAAAGCAAAAAGTGCTAGCAGTTATTGAATTAGGCAGCTGATTGACCAGAAAGACATGAACAATTGATAGCTCATTCTACATTGCCAAACACGAGGATTATGCCCAAAAGTAAGACTAAAAAAGACATCCACAATCTAACTCATCCATTGCTGATCGCTATGGCTTGTTTGACCAATGGTTATATCAACAATCCCCTGCATAAGACTTGCCAACAATGCCCTATCGGATTATCTCTCCATCTCGGTAGCAGCATCTCCCTGCAGTTTGGTAATCAACCTGTCAAACAATTCCTAACAAGCTTAATCAGCATTAAGGCTGTCGCACGTGGACTTTGCCTCAAGGCCATCCTGTTGCTTGGCAGCACCTTTCGACAGCGAGTATGGAATGAGCTGCTGAAAATCCCCTATGGTTCTACCGTCTCCTATGGTGCCATTGCCCAACGTCTGGCTATTGCTCAACCCGAGGTATGCGTGTCGGCACGTGCTGTGGGTGGCGCTGTGGCACACAATCCCATCTTGCTGATCGTTCCCTGCCACCGTGTGGTAGGGGGCAATGGCTCGCTGACAGGTTATGCTGGCGGATTGGAGAGGAAAGTGCAACTCTTACAAATGGAAAGATCATTAGCTTCCCCTGCCTTAGAAGAAATGAGGAAGGGTGGTTCCTCAAAACAATTCGTCGATGATTTCCCATTCGTGAAGTATCACTAAAAAAACTACTATTCGTCTAAACTCAGTTCAAAATCGATCAATAATTACTGATTAATAAAAATAAATCACCATGAGAATACCCTTATTCAAACTACTCGTATTAGCCATGTTGCTGTCCGCCACCATGAGCTCCTGCATTGTCTACCATGCCCCAACCACCAGCCTGCCTTTGTTGGCAGAGAAAGGCGAGAAGCAACTGGAGGCTTCGCTTTCTGCTTCGGCCCCCTTGGGGCTTGCTCCGGCACTGAATGTCTCCTTTGCTTATGCACCCACCAACCTCCTCTGCACTCAGGCAGCCGTCAGCTTCACCAATGAAAAAGCGTTCCAGGCGCAGCTGCAGGCGGGTATCTATAAGAATTTTCAGCCCGCAGTGTTGGAGTGGTATGTCGGCTATGCCTACGGCACCTCCTATTCAGGCAAGTCTTCCGATCTGAACAAGGACAATTTTTATTACGACGGCTATTATCAAATACCCTTCACTCAGCTCAATTTTGGCTTCCGCAAGCTGTTGCATGGCTTTGTTGATTTGGGCGTTGGCTTCAAAGGTGGCCTGATGTTGCCCCATTGGGATAAAGTACTGATTGCCGATGATGGCACCCTCTCTCCCGAATACACTTTCGACAGCCCCTTGGGACTTTTCGAGCCTCAACTCATGCTGCGCTTTGGCTTTCAACAGGTCAAGCTGACCCTCAGTCTCGCCTATACCCACCTCTCAGGCATCGAATATGGCAACACCCCCTTCACCTACGAGCCTATTGGCATAGGCTTGGGTGTGAACTGGAGCTTCTAAGGATAAACCCAAATCGGTCATTAGGCCGACTTTACAATCAATCTCTCTTTTTCAGGTCTGTTTTTGCCATATCAGCATTTCTTTATGTTCCATGACGTTACTTGGGCTCGGCAGAGCAAGCAAGCTTCCTCTGCTCTCTAAAAAAACGTTGCTCCCATTCGGTCGCGACGTTGCTTAAAAAAACGTTGCTCCCATTCGGTCGCGACGTTGCTTAAAAAAACGTTGCTCCCATTCGGTCGCGACGTTATTTTAAGCAACGTTCGGCATCTTGTCCGCATACCTGTCTCGCCGTAGCTTTGTTCTCCGCTTCGCTATCGAAACCATCCACTGGATGCTTTCTTCACGCCGTCACCAGCGATGAGGCCAATCTGCTCGAAACAAATACTAATCTGGCATAACCCCTAATGACCGATTGGGGTTAAGCTATAGCGTGAATCTTTGTTAGTATACTATCAGTTGGTGTGTAGTAGCGCCTGCGGCATTTCGGGCCCGAATGAGGTAGATGCCGGCAGGGAGTTGCCGTATGTCGAGCATGATGGTTTGTGGGACATTTTGGCATTGACCTTCGGGGATAGGTAAGTACTGTAGGTGATGGCCTTGCAGGTCGAGCAACTCAAGCTCCGTTGGTGCCTGGTAAAAAGTGATTCTCACTTGCTGGTGTGCAGGACAGGGCGCGAGAGTAAAAGCCGGATTGCCGTTAGATGGAGGCGTGCTGATGCTCTCGGGTGTGTGTGGTTCCTGTTGGGCGGTGAATGATGTGGATTGCTGGGTGGTCATGCAGTGGCGCATGGCTTTGAGAGAGATTGTGTATTCGCCTTCAGCAGCGTAGGTATGCTGGAGCATTTGTTGGTCGGATGCCACAAAAAGGGTGTCGGTTCCATCGCCCCAGTCGATGTGTATGCTGTCGGCACGGTGTGTGATGAGGGTGAAGGAGGTACTCATGTAACTAAGGGTGTCGGCAAGTACTATTTCCAACTCGGGCAGCGGCCGTTGCCATTTCGCCAGTGAGTCGTATACAATGGTGCGCACAGCGGTGCGCACGGTGGCCGCAAGGTCAGGGTCAAGCGTGGCATCGTAGCGTATGTCTTCAGGATTGCGCAAGAAGAGCATGGTGTAAAAGGAACAGGCAGCGGCATAGGTGCCCGCAAGCGAAGGGTGACTGTTGTCCGACTGGTATAGCTCAATCTCAGGGTGGTTGTCGCGCAGATAGTGCCACACCTTGCCCACAGGACATAGTGAAGCGTCGTTTTGGTCGGCCATCATGCTGTAGCGGAGTGCCAGCAGGCTGTCCATGCCCTCATAGGTACCAATGGGAGGGAAAAAAGGCCTATTATACTCATCGCCGTATTTGCGCCCCCAAGTCATGTAAAACATCGGCTCAGCACAAGGTGAGGCAGCATAGATGTTCTCTACCAGCTCTTGGGCATAGGGGAAGACCTCGCTCTGCACCTGACTGTCGGGGAATGCTGGATACTGGCTCTGCTCCTGCAGCACTACAGCATCCCAGCCGCCACGACGAATTAAGGACATAGACTGATTTTGGCAATGCTGTCTCAACGTGCAGCCGCCAGGTGTGTTGCTTTCCCACACAAGGTCGTCGCCAAGGCTGTTGGCAATGTTGCTCACCATGCTTGGGAGGTTGTTGACCTCGGTGTAGCTATTGCCAATAAAGAGGACATGCTTCTCGCTCTGTCCATAGGCAATGCCGACAACGATTGTAAGCAATGCCATAGATAAGAATCGTTTCATGGTTTTCATTTTTTTTTTCTTACTTTGCAATATTGTTTGAAGGTTGGTTTTGTTGTGTTGATAGTGGCTACTGGCCAAATTTCAATCCTTTTCGATTTTTGAGCTGAGGTGGTGGCGGCCAGAAGGCAGCGTCTGTTTTTGATAGCCATGGGTAGTGGGAAGCCACACTTCGGCGGTGGTATTTGCTGGTATGAGGATATCCCACTCAAATTGGTTGCCCTTGCGGTGCCAACTACTCTCGATACGACCCGAAACCGACTGGTAGGAGCAGCTGACGTAATCCAATCCTTCGATGGGATAGGGCTTGAGTAGTATCTGGCTGTAGCCTGGCTGGAGAGCACGGATGCCCGCCAGGTATTCATACTCCCAAAGAATCAAGTCACCCAGCAGCATGACATGGTTGCCAGAGTTCATTGATGGGTCGCCCGTATCACCGTTCCAAAGCTCCCAGATGGTGGTGGCACCTTTGCGCACCATGTAGCCCCAGCTGGGGTAGGTGGTGTCGGTGGCCATCTTCAAGGCTAGGTCACCACGGCCGTAATCGGTGAGGGTTCGCATGAGGTGTTGGATACCCACTACACCTGTTGAGACGTGGCCATTAAAGTCGTTCTCAGTCTTCTGGATGATGTTGTCCAATACGTTGCGTTCATAGCCAGGTGAGGGAACCATCCAAAATGCAAGTGGGAGGATGTTGGCAGTAACGGTGTTATTGGCATAGCATCCGGCGACAGCATCAAAATATCGGGCGTTAAAGGCATGGGTAACGGTATTGATTTCGTTTTTGAAGTACTGAACGTCGTCGTTACGTTGGAGGAGGGTGGCAAACCCACCCATGATGTTGCAATAGTTGATGTAGTAGGGGGTCGAGAGACATCCAGGCCAAGTGATGCGGTTGGTATCTTGTGAGTGTATCAATTCGGGACTTTCTGGCGGGACGCACCAGTCGCCATAGGTGTCGCGGATGAGGATGCCGTCCTTCAGGTAGTATTTCTTCATGTGAAGCAGCCAGCGTTTCATGGCATCATAGTGCTTGCGTATGGGCTGCTCGTCACCGAAGCGGGTGAGGAGCATGTCGGCAACGGTGATAAAGGCCCCAGGCCAGGTCATGTTGTCGGTGTAATTGCGCCAGTAGGCGGGGGCGACGTCGGGGAGGGCTCCGTTTTCGAACTGGCTGTCTTCAAGGTCTTGTAGCCATTTGGTGTAGAGGAGGTGGTTATTGAAAACGAAACTCTCGCCATAGTTGCCTGTCGTGCGGTCACCGGTCCAGCCCATGCGCTCGTCGCGCTGTGGACAGTCGGTGGGCATGCTGCGGTAGTTGCCGCGGATGCCCCACGTGGCGTTGCGATAGACAGCGTTGATTACCTCGTTTGAGGTTTCAAAGGTGCCTGTCATGGGCATCTCGTCGTAGAGGACAAGTCCAGTGAAGTCCTGTAGTGTGGGACGGCTGTCGTTGGGAAGTCCTGAAATCTCAACGTAACGGAACCCATGGTAAACAAACGAAGGGTGCCACGTTAGTTTTCTGGCAGCAACAGCAATGTAGCGGTCTGTACATTCTGCGCTGCGCAGATTGGCGGTATAAAGTGTGCTGTCGGCATTTAGGGTCTCGGCATAGCGGAGCATGATGGTGTCGCGACCATTTGATTTATGTTTCAAGAGAGACGAGAGGTCGGCAATCTCCAGCAATCCCACCATATTCTGCCCCATGTCGAGTATCCATTTGCCATTATTCAAGAAGAGTTTTACGGGTTTCAGTCGTGCCTGTATCTTGATGTTAGGATTGGCTTGAGGTGTGAGGAGCTGCATTGGGTCGGGACGTTGGTAGTCGGGCAGCCGGCTGCCAGTAACGACGGGGTATTCGCGTGAGACACGGTGGCGAGGATTGTATTTGTCCTCGAGGTACATATTCTGGCGGTCGTAGTTGTCCACCACGGGTGGCCAGTTGCCATCGTCGTAACCTGCGTGAAGCCAAGTACCAAGGGCCATGTCCAACGATTCGTCGTAGGTCTCGCCGTCAAACTCGTTGCTCTTGCTGATGGGGCCCCGATTTGTGATTTTCCAGCTCTCGTCGCTCACAATGGTGTCCGTCGTGCCGTCTGTGTAAGTCACTTCAAGCTGCAACAGCAGTTGAGGTAAGCCATAGTGGGCTGCATGGTTGATGCCGCACCATTCGAGATAGTTGGTGTCGTGTCGCACCGTGGTGAAACGGCCAGGAGCAAGCACCACCCCTATTGCGTTCAATACCCCATCGCCGTGGGGTTCACCTGTGGCACTACCGTTGCTGTACAGCAGGTCGGTAACATCGTAGGCGTTGAAATAGATACGTCGTGTGTAGTCGCTCAAGGCAGGTTTCAACAATTCGTCGGGAGCTACTTCTTGCTCGTTGATAAAGGCAGAGTAGACTCCCAAGCCGCTAATATACAGTCTCGCCTTGGCTATCTCTTTACGCAGAGGGAACTCTTTCCTCAAATATCTAGCAGCAACAACCGTGTGGCCGTTCACATCGTCTTCCTCAAAGTCACGGCCAATCCAATGAGCCTTCCAGTCATCAGCACTCAGCAGACTAATCTCAAAATGTTGCACCTCGCTTTCGAGGGACTTCTTCTTGCTGCGGACGCCATATCGTACGGTGGTGCAAACTTTCCACCAGCACTCGTCACGGCTTTTCAATGGCTTTCCTTCGTAGGGGATATAGAGCATCCTGTTGGAGGCCATGTTTTGCGAATCCCAGATGTCGCCAATACCTTTGCTGGCCTTTTCCTTTGTCGAGGCTACTATGATGCGGTATTCTGTCTGCACGACATTGTTGATTGTCGACTCGTAGTACCAGCTGAACCGAGGCGCTGCAGTTGCCAAGGGCATTGAACCGTCTTGCATTTCTACGGTGGGGTTTGCAAGCTGTATCTTGCTACTGCAAGAAATCAAAAGTAATGCCAATAGAGGAATAATGTATCTCATAACTTGATTATATGTTTTCCACCCGACAGGCATCGCTCATTGGGGGTGCCGTGCAGCACCGTGGCGTTAGTGCCTTCAGGAATATCAACTTTCAATAGTCCGTTCTCTATCTCCACGCAGATGGTTCCGTAGGGGGTAGGTTGGGTGGCCTTCACCCAAGTCACGCCTTCCACGGGTTGGGGGTCGATAAAAAAATGCTGATAGCCTGGGTGTTCGGGGTCGGGACGAATACCGGCCACAGCTTGATAGAACCAGATACCAATGCCGTTGTAACAGTTGTGTACTCTGCTGCGGTCTTCCTTGCCTTCGCGGCCACAGTCCCATGATTCCCACGTGGTGGTGGTTCCGTTGTTTATCATGTTCAAGTAGCCTGGGTAGTCGGGTTGACGCAGAAGGGTGGCAATCAGTTCGGCTTGATGTTCGCGAATGCACCACTCTGTGAAGATGGGAACGCCCACGAGGCCGACAGCCATGTGGTCATGGTATTTGTCATGTATGTCTTTCAAAAGTTGTTTCTTTACCTTTTCGGAAGTTGTGCTGTCAGGAGGTACACCTTGCAGCAGTGCGTAGCATTGGTCGAGTGGCGTGCCGTTGGCATAGGTGTGTGTCTGGGGATGGTAGAAATGATTATGGATGGCGGTTAGGAGCTCCTTGCGCCAAGCGGCAAAACGCGGGGCATCGTCGTCGTGGCCAGTCAGGTGGGCCATTTTTTCCATCACTTGCAAGCAGTCGGCCAGGAAACAATTGCTGACATGCAGCACCGACTCACCGCCAATCTCCACCCCCTCAGGTGCCAGCCAGTCACCTAAAAACCAACCGCGTTTCTCTGTGTCAAGCCAAGGCTTTAGAATACCATCTTGGCAATGGCTTTCAACAAAGTTGAGCCATCGGCACATCTCGTCATAATGGCGATTGATAAGAATAGGGTCGCCATAGTTGAGGTAGGTGCACCAAGGGGCTTTAACAATAAACCCACTCCAATAGGGGCCTCCCCCTGTGCGGAAGGCGGGAGCTACATAAGGCAGGTCGCCGTTGGTCTCCATTGCGTCGCTCCATGCCGTGAGCCAGTTGTAATAGAGGTCGCGCACGTTCCAAAGGGTCTGTAGGGTCATGGTGGAAGAATTGCCGTCGCCACCATAGCCCATACGTTCGATGTGGGGACAATCCACCATATAGCCGTTGAAGGTCAAGCAGCTAAGGGTGTATTTCACCATGTCGTGGATAGCGTTTAGGCGTGAGTCTGAACACTCAAAGGTGGCACCCTTGGTGAGGTCGACGGCACTAATTGGTATGGCTTGGGCCGATACCAGTGGGGAAATGGGTGTGTGGAGATAGGTGGTGTCAATGCCTCTAACTCGCACATAACGGAAAGCGTGAGTGTGAAAGCGGTTACGGAAGACAATATCCTCTTCGTCGGTTCCATCGCTCACATAGGTGTCGGTCTCGGTGAAAGGAGGCTTAGCCTCAAGGTGGTCTAAATACTCCATGGTAATTTCATGTCCGTCGGGCTGAGGAAGAAAGCGAGCGGAGAACCACCCCGTCACCACGCGACCAAAGTCAATCAGTATGGAGCCGTCGGGTTGCGCTGTTGTGGCTATTGGCAACAACGGGTCGATATCCTGGTTGCCTTTAAACTCTTGTCGCGAGAGAATGATTCCTTCTGCGTCATATATCGAGGCTGGGCGCCAACTTGTTCTCACATGGGCATCATATCGTTCGCCTCCAAAGTGCATGGGTTGCCAGTTGTCGGTGTAGCTATAGGGTGAGGGTGAGGCTTGCCAAGAGCTGTCGGTCTGCTCGAGGATATAGACAAGGCCGCATTCCCCGTCCGACACACTGCGGCTAATCACAGCTCTTGCCGCTGCTGGCGTGCCATAGATGCGACCCCATCCTTGTCCCAGCCAAAGCAAAATCTCGTTCTCCCCCTCATGCATGTATTCGGTGATATCATATCCCACCGTCAAGGCACGTTTGTTGAGTTGAGACACAGCGGGTTGCAGCCATTGGTCGCCCACCTTGATGTTGTTCACATACAGCTCGTGATAGCCTAATGAGGTGACGTCGACCGAGAAGGTGACCGACTGCATGGGGTAATGCTTAATGTCTTCTGGCCAAAGGGTAAAACGCTTCCGCAGCATGGGAGTCTCAGCCCATCCGTTGTCCAAGCGGCAGCCTATAAACTGCTGTGCTGGGAGCGTCGGTAGGCAGCATCCAAGGAGCAATAGTATGCCAAGAAAACGTTTCGTCATAGGAGAGTACGCTATGTCCTATCTGTTCCGCAACCAACTTATCTGGCGCGAATGCTCACGGCAAATCCACCGCAGGGGGCCATGCGCAACGTCAGGGTGCTCCTGCAAGTGACCTTCTTCTTGGTGATGGTGTATGCCTGGGGATTGTAGGCATCGCCTGGGAGGCCAGAGGCATCTTTGGCATCGCTGTAGATGATAGCATCGTAGGTGACTCCCGGTTGCAGGAAATCAAGTTTCACCTTCACTTCGCGGGCATTCTCGTCGGTGACGCCGCCCACATACCACACATCATGGGCTTCCGCCTCCTTTAGGTCGGCAGCGGTGGCTGTCTCGGGTAGCGCATATACATAACGGGCAGCATTGGACAGCATGTCTTTCTTGCCGTCAGCCAGTTGGGCAACACCTTCGGCGGCTTTGTTCAGCGTGGATACTTTAGGATGGCGTGCCGTGACGATGTATGCACCCGGCTCTGCCATCAGGTAGAGAGAGGTGTCCCAGTCTACTGCCACATCCTTGATGAACTGGAAAGCGTCCATAAAGGGGGTGTAATGTTCGGGGAAGTCGGCAGCCATTTGCAAGGGTGAGTAGAATGTCATGTAGAGACCCAGCTGGTTGCAGATAGTGTGGCGCATCTGGTTGCCTTTGCCCCAGCTGATGATGTTGCCCATGTCGGTCTCAAAGATACCCGGGGTATAGTCCATCGGTCCGCCCTGCAGTCGGGTAAACGGCAATATGGTAGTGTGACCGGGCTTGATGCCGCCACGAAACTCTGTGCCCATGGCGCTCTCGTTGCCAATCATGTTAGGCCACGTGCGGCAAAGTCCTGTGGGCCGCACGGCTTCGTGGGCGTTGACCATGATGTGGTGGCGGGCAGCCTCGGTCACAGCGTAGTGGTAGTGGTTGATGATAGGCTGGCTGTAGTGGTGCTCGCCGTGGGGCACAATCTTGCCCACATAGCCGCTCTTCACAGCGTCATAGCCATACTGGTTCATGAGGTTGTAGGCACGCTCCATATGGCGCTCATAGTTCGACACCGAGGAGCTGGTCTCGTGGTGCATAATCAGGCGGATGCCTTTCTGGTGGGCATAGCGGTTCAGCTCAGGCAGGTCAAAGTCGGGATAGGGGGTGAGAAAGTCAAAGACATAGTCTTTTTCTTTGCCATACCAGTCCTCCCAACCTATGTTCCAACCCTCGATGAGCAGCGCGTCGAAGCCGTTCTGGGCTGCAAAATCAATGTAACGTTTTACGTTGGCGGTATTGGCGGCATGGCGACCGTGGGGGGTGCAATGCTCATAGTCGGTCACACCCAATCTAACCGAGGGAAAGTCATTGGTGATGCTCCAGCAGTTCTTGTCGCTAATCATCTCCCACCAAACGCCCATATATTTCACCGGATGAATCCAGCTCACATCTTCCAAGGCACATGGCTCATTGAGGTTGAGTATTAGGCGCGAGCGTAGCACGTCGGTGGCTTTTTCGCACACCTGCACGGTGCGCCAAGGCGACGTGCAGGGGGTCTGTAGCCGTCCTTTGTAGCCGGTGGCATCGGGGGTCAGATGGGTGTGGAAAACCATGTGCGTGTCGTCTAAGTCCAGGTTCATGGTCGGATAGTCGAGTACCGCTGCCTCGTGAATGTTGATGTATAAGCCTTCGTCCGTCTTCATCTGCAGGGCGGTCTGCACGCCGGTCTCAGAAAAACTCTCCCAGGGCCATCCGCCGCCAATCTGGGCGCTGGTGTGGAGGCTGCGAATCTGCGAAAGCCGACTCTCGGTGTAGTTAAACTCCTGGGTGTCGTAGTCCCCCGGAATCCACCAGGCCGTGTGGTCGCCTGCCATGGCAAATTCGGTTAGCTCTTCTTTAATCCAAAAGTAAGCCAAAGCGTTATATTTGTTGTCGGGGTTGCGTCTGTGGGTTATCTCCATCGGAAATTCATAGCGAAACCCCAGTCCGTCATCATAGAGACGGAACCGAATCAGCATCACCGTGGGACGCTTCTCGGTGGAGTGGTCCATACTTGCCACCGTGCCCTCGGGTTGCTCGAGGGTCACCAGCAGCTCGTTGTAGTGATTGCGTATGGTAGACTCTTCTCCCCAAACGGGGTGCCAGGTCTCATCCTTGCTGTCGCGTGAGATGGCACGCACCACGAAGGCGTGGTCCAGATTGTCGCGCCACTCTAGGGTAAAGCCCATTTTCGAAGGCAGCACCACTGCGGTGTTGCCATGGTCCAGCGAATACTGAGGCACGCCGTCCACCACGGCAAAGCGCAGCAGGAGTTGTCCGTTGGGACTCTTCAGCGTGATAGCGTTGGAGGGCATCTGTCGGGGATTGGCATCGCTCTTGGCCCAAGAGGGGAGAGCAAGAACCACGGCCATGCAATAGAAAAGGAATAGGCGTAGTTTCATGTTGTTACCAGATTAGTTCATACAATAATCAAGTTGCAAATATACATTTTTTTTGCCAATCACCACATTTATTTCTGATTGGGGTTGGTAGTTTAGGGTTTCAAGTCAGTTTAGAGTTTAAAGTTGATGGTTTACAGTTTTATTTTGGCAGATGAATCTGCGCCATCCACAAAAATTTATAAGCAAGCTTTGGCTTGCATTTTCGTTTTTTTTCTGTATTTTTGCATTTTATAATGTCATGAGAAGAATGATGGGTGGCGTGGCTTAGCCTTTGACAGTCACCGCCATCGGAACGATGACGCAACAATTAGGTTATGAACAACAAGATAGAAATCATGGCCCCAGTAGGGTCGTACGAAAGCCTGCAGGCTGCCATACAGGCAGGTGCTGATGCCATTTATTTCGGGGTGGGCAATTTAAACATGCGGTCGCGCTCGGCAGCCAACTTTGGGTTGGACGACCTCACCCAGATTGCCACCATCTGCCATCAGCATGCCATCCGCACCTACCTCACGGTCAACACCATCATTTACAATCAGGAGATTGAGGAGATGCACACGCTGGTGCAAGCCGCCAAGGCGGCGGGCATTAGCGCCATCATTGCCAGCGACATGGCGGTGATTCTCTATGCCAACAGTATCGGCGTGGAGGTGCATATCTCCACCCAATGCAACATCAGCAATGTGGAGGCGGTGCGTTTCTTTTCCCAATGGGCCGACGTGGTGGTCACCGCGCGCGAGCTGCCCCTGAGGCAGGTGGCCGAGATTACCCAATATATCAAAGACAACGACATCCGCGGCCCCAAAGGAAAGCTGGTGCAGGTGGAAGTGTTTGCCCACGGGGCATTGTGCATGAGCGTGAGCGGCAAGTGCTACCTGAGCCTCGACGAGTATAACTACAGCGCCAACCGCGGTGCCTGCCTGCAGCTGTGCCGCAGGGAGTATTTGGTCAAGGATGTTGAAAGCGACATGGAGCTGCTGGTGAGCGGCAAATATATCATGTCGCCGAAGGACTTGTGCACCATCGGTTTCCTCGATAAGATAATCCATGCGGGCGTAAGGGTGCTGAAGATTGAGGGGCGTGGCCGCTCGGCCGACTATGTGAAGACGGTGGTGGAGTGCTACAAGGAAGCGGTGCAGGCTGTCAACGACGGCACCTACACACAGGAGAAGATAGCCGCCTGGACCGAAAGACTCAGCACGGTGTTTAATCGTGGCTTCTGGGATGGTTACTATCTGGGACGCAAGATGGGCGAGTGGAGTGAAAGGTACGGCTCGCAGGCCACCGAAAACAAGGTCTATCTGGGCAAGGTGACCAACTACTACAACCGTCCGCAGGTGGCCGAGATGCGCATTGAGACTGCCGAGACACTGAAACAGGGCGAAGACCTCATGGTGATAGGGCAGACAACCGGAGTCTATCGTGCCACCGTGGAGGAACTGCGCCTTGGCGACACAGCACAGCCCGTGCCGGAAGTGAGACAAGGCGACGTTTTCAGTGTCAAGACCACCGAGATGCTGCACCGTGGTGACAAACTATACCGAGTGGACAAGGTAGTTGACGAGTTCTGAAGATGGACGAAGTGCGCATATATCACACCCCGTTGGGGGGCAAAGTCTGGTGGGCAACCCTGGTGATGCTGGCGCTCTTTGGCGTTTTTGTATGGGTTTTGGTGGATGACCCTATTGTTAGTAACCTTGGGGTGATATGGTTCTGTCTGATTGCCACCGGCGTTATGGGGCTGTTCTTTCCCTTGGTTGCCTTGTGGGAGCGGTTGGCACAACGTCCGGCCGTGACTGTCTTGAAGGACAGGATTATATGCCATGCACTTTGGAAAACATGCGAATACCGCTTCGACGAGGTCGAAGGGTTTAGGTACTACAGGATGGACTTGGGTCGGACAAGCCAGGAGTTTGTCACCATCCACTTTTACAAGCAGGTGTCAGAGCGGAAGTTGCAGGATGCTTCAAAGTGGGCACGTGCCATAAGACAGTTCAACACAAGGCTCTCAGGTTCGCAGGAGTCCATTGGGGCTTCAACCTTGACTATGAAACCACAGGCGTTGTGTTACCTGCTGAATCAAAGACTGAAAGAATACAAGAAAGGTTGATAGCCTATGACGACAGAACAGGAACAGGCCTTGCAACTGGCCACCGAAGCGGGACACATCCTTCTCGAAAACGGCGCGGAAATCAGCCGTGTGGAGGAGACCATGACCCGCATTGCCTCGGCTTACGGTGTGGAGGACGAGAGTTTCTTTGTGCTGAGCAACGGCATCATCGCCACAGGGCAGCACTATGCCCGTGCCGAGTTTATCCCTATCAAAGGCACGCAGCTGTCTCGCGTGGTGGAGGTGAACCAGCTCAGCCGCGACGTGTGCGACGGACGTTGCTCTTTGGACCAGCTGGCCTCACGATTGGAGGCCATACGCCATAGTGCGGCAAAGCCTTGGTGGGAGTTGCTGTTGGGCATTGCTGTGGGTGTGTCGGCGTTCTCTCTGCTCTTTGGCGGCAGCCTGACGGATGCAGCCGTCACCTTTGCCGTAGGATTGCTGTTGGGCAGTTTCATGACTTTCTTGATGCCCCACATGTCGCGCTTCTTTGGCAATGTGGTGGGCGGTTTGGTGGGCGGATGGCTGTGCATTATAGCCTCTCGGTTGGGATTGGGCGAGCATTTGCCCAATATGATTATTGGCACTATCATCGCACTGGTGCCGGGGGTTCCGTTCACCAACGGCATTCGCGACATTGCGCATGAGGACTATATTGCCGGAGCCACCCGTATGCTGGATGCCTTTATGATTTTCTTGTGCATTGCTCTGGGGGTTTGCGTGGCGTTCATTCTTGACAGCCGACTGCATCAGGGATTGCTACAGTTGGGTGCCCCTACTGTAGATATATTGGCTGCAGGATGGGCCATTCAACTTCCTGCGGCATTGCTGGGCACTATTGGCTTTTCGGTGCTGTTTGGCGCTCCGCGCCGCTACTATGTGGGGTGCGGTATTTGCGGCATGGCAGGATGGGCGTTGTTTCTGCTGCTTAATGGTGACATGAGGGTGGCATTATGCCATTTTTCGCCCGCTGAGTCGGCTCTATTTGCCGCCATGCTGGTGGCCTTGCTATCGCAGTTGATGGCACAGAAGTGGCACTGCCCTACGACATTATACCTTATCTGTGGCATCATTCCATTGGTACCCGGAGGGGCTATTTTTTGGACAGCCTATTATATGGTGGCCAGCCGGCTGGGTATGGCTGCCACGACGGGCTTTGTGGCCATTAAGGTGACTATTGCTATTGCGGTGGGCATCATCTTGGCGGGCGGAATCGTGCGGATTGCAGCTTCCCTGAATAAGCGGGCTAAACAATTGTAAATTATGGCAAAAGCAAGAACTTTTTATTATTGTCGCGAGTGCGGCTACCAAAGCAGCAGTTGGTTGGGCAAATGCCCCTCCTGCGGCAAGTGGAATACCTTTGACGAGGAGGTGGTGCAGAAAGAGACTGCCGGAAGCAAACAAAAGGCCAAAGGCAGCACCATGAGCACTCCCAAGCTGATTCAGCATGTGATGTATAGTCAAACCACGCGCATGCCTACCTATTGTGCCGAATTTGACCGAGTGCTGGGTGGCGGGATTGTCCCAGGTTCGCTGTTGCTGATAGGTGGCGAGCCCGGCATAGGCAAGAGCACGCTACTGTTGCAGACGGCGCTCGCCATGCAGGATAAGAGGATATTGTATGTGAGTGGCGAGGAGAGCGAGGAACAGATAAAGATGCGGGCAGACCGTGTGGTATCGGCTCCCACAGACATTGCTGGGGAACAGGAGAGTACGGGCTGCTATGTGGTTAGTGAGACCTCGATGGAGCATATCTTTGAGCATATAGAGGCAGTACAGCCCGATCTGGTAATTGTGGATTCTATTCAAACAGTCAACACCGAGCTCATCGAGTCGGGCAGCGGCAGCATCTCGCAGATACGCGAATGCACCACCCAGTTTCAGCGCTATGCCAAGGAGAGTGGGGTGCCGGTGCTGCTGGTGGGCCATATCACCAAGGATGGAACACTGGCTGGTCCTAAGGTGATGGAACACATAGTGGATGCGGTGCTGCAGTTTGAAGGCGACCGCAACTACGGTTTCCGCATCCTCCGCGCGCTGAAGAACCGTTTTGGCTCGACGGCGGAGATTGGCATCTTCGAGATGCGGGGAAGCGGCCTCAGCGAGGTTTCCAATCCGTCGGAGTTGTTGCTGGCCCACCGCGACGAAGAGCTGAGTGGTACCGCTGTGGCCGCCACGTTGGAGGGGGGACGACCCATGTTTATTGAGGTGCAGTCGCTGGTGAGCAGTGCCGTCTATGGCACCCCTCAGCGCAATGCAAACGGGTTTGACATGCGGCGCATGAATATGTTGTTGGCTGTGCTGGAAAAACGCTGTGGTTTTAAACTGGGTGCAAAGGATGTCTTCCTGAATATGGCTGGGGGCATGCGCGTGAACGACCCCGCCTTGGATTTGGCCGTGGCGTGTAGCATACTGTCCAGTAATGTGGACATGCCTATCTCGCCTCGGTTGTGCTTTGCGGCGGAACTGGGCCTGAGCGGTGAGGTGCGCCCCGTCAGCCGCATAGAGCAACGCATTGGCGAGGCTGATCGTCTGGGCTTTGAACGGATTTTTGTGTCGAAATATGATGCCAAATCGATTGACCGCTCCCGTTACCACATACAGATAGTGTCGGTGGGCGTTATTGAGGAGGCTTTTCGTGAACTTTTTTCTTGACAGATATGAAACACCATACTTATTTCACCGAAGGCACTTGTAGTGCCATGATCGAATTTGACATTGCCGATGACGGCACGTTGCACAACGTTTCTTTCTTGGGCGGTTGTAATGGCAATCTACAGGGCATAGGTAAGCTGGTTGAAGGCATGGATGCCAAAGCCGTTGTCCACCGGCTGCAAGGCATCCGCTGCGGTTTCAAGGAGACTTCCTGCCCCGACCAACTTACCCGAGCCATAAGAGAGGTGATAGATTGTTAGTAACCTATTGTTAAACCAAAGTATCACACCCCATGCCACTCACACCCGAACAACGGCGGCGCTGCATGCAGGCCAATCGCAGCACGGGTACCAAGCCCGAAAGGATGTTGGCGCAGGAATTGTGGCATAGGGGGTACCGCTATCGCAAAAATGTTCGTGGCATACCTGGCACTCCCGACATCTGTTTTAAGAACAGGAAAGTGGCGGTCTTTGTGGATGGTGATTTCTGGCATGGGCGCGATTGGCTCCAGGCCCGCCAGCGTATCAAAAGCAATAAGGAGTTTTGGTTTAACAAGATTGAGCGCAATATGGCCCGTGACCGACGCACCGACCAACGTCTGAAAGCACGAGGTTGGCGAGTGCTTCGTTTCTGGGCAAGCGATGTTGTGAAGCATCTTGCTGAGTGTGCCAACCGCGTGGAGGAGGTCCTTCGCGAGGAACAAATCCAACATCTTCACCGTGTTTATCAGTTCGACACTCAATATGACACATTAGACCAGGCTGCTGAAACAGAGCTGCAAGATTTTGACCAAGAATGACAGCTTCTCCACTTCTTACGGGAATAAGAGGCAGATGGAAATCCTCTATCTTTTCTGGAAAACAATCACCCTTTCGCCTTTCACCTCAAAACTGTCGCCCAAAGATTCATTGAGGGTACCTTGCCACAGCCATTCGAGGCAACGGTTCTCAATGGGGTACTTCAGTCCTTTTACGCTGATGGGTATGTCGGACCTGAGGGCAAAGAGGCTCACCTGTTGGCCAGGGTAAGAGGGAAACCGACGCAGCCCATTGACAGGATAGAAGGTGCCATAGTCGCCCACCATGGCAAACTGCATGAGGGGGTAATGTTCGCTGTAGTAGGCCAGCAGGGCGATATTGCCCAGCGTGTGGTCCTCGCGTTTGCCCGTGGCGCCCAGGATGCTCACGTGGATTGGCTCGTTCAGGTGATGGGTGTGTTCGGCTGCATAGCGCACCGCTTTGCTCAGGTCGTTGGATTCTTGCTCGGAGATTTGCTGGTGGCTAATGGGCAGCCCCTCATGCAACGACTCGTTGAGTAGGGCAGGGGAGAGGGAGTCGCCGTCGCCCACCACGGCCACCTGTTGCACCGGCCGAGGGTTTTGCCGACGAACCCATTGTAGATATTTTTCCAAAGCACCGTCGCAGCATACCACCCTGTCAGCCTCGCCCAGGCAGGAAAGCACCGAAGGCAGAGTGGGGAAGGAACCGTTGGCTATAATGGTGATATTCATTTGTATATAGTATATGCATAGTTTTGTTTCACTACCACAAAGGTAAGAAAAAAACGGCGATGTAAAAAAAATATTGTATCTTTGCACAATCAAAAGTAACTATCTCCGTTAATGTTAGAAACAACAACGAAAAAAACATGAAAAAACTCACTTTGGTTCTTGTTGCCTTTGTCATGGCTCAGTGTGCTATGGCTCAACAGTTCTCCCTGCCCATTCTTCCAGAGAAGATGTGGCCATCCGAATATGCCAACTATGAGGCTGATGTGCTCAACTGCTGCGACTACCTGCTCAACACCGACCCCAGTTTCAATTATCCCAAACACGAGGAATGTGCCAGTTTTCTTCTGCGTTGGGCCGCTGGGAGTCCCAATATGTCTATCGTAGTGGCCGAAGAGTTGGTGGATGCCAAGAAGGGTGACCTTCTTCTTGCCTATATTGCTGGTTGGGCACGCCACGCTATCAAGCATCCCGAAGACAATGGCCTGCTCTGTGCCAATGTGGCTGTAGAAGATATGCTCAATTTCTATTTTGCCCATAAAGATGTCATCGGCAAGTCTCGGCTGACCGAAAAACTGCTTAAAAAACAATCCCAAGGCCAGCTGGCTTCCTATATCACCAAGGTGTTGGTTAAAGAATAACAGATGCTGCGCCGCTGGGTTGCCATATTCCTATGTTCGATGCTCCTCTCGGCTTGTGCTGAGGATGAGATGCCATTTCCTTTTCGTCCCAACTTACCTACCGATTTCAATCGCAGTGAGACTTCGGGTCTGACTGGTTCGATGGAGGGTGCCATCTCGATGTTCTCTTACGAGAAGGTTAGCCAAGAGGAGGGCGTAGTGATGCAGCGGGTGGGTTGTTTCGACACGGCAGGTCGTTGTATAGACTATTATTATCGCGACCCTCACAACACATTGCGTTACCATTTCTCATACGACACCACTGGCCGCCGCGTGGAAGAACTTTGCTATCTCGACTCGGCAGGCACTTCTTATGATGACCTCACGCAACTCTACACGAAAACTACTTATCGCTATGGCCGCAACTACCGTACTTGTCGGGCCACCATGGTAGACCCTAATGGGCGCAAACACTCCTTCCGGCTGCGCTACAATGGTCAGGGACAACTTACCAAGTATATTTTCCCCGACGGTTCCAGAATTAGTTATGAATATGATGCAGATGGCCAACTTGCCAAACTGACATATCCCGATGCTTCTGAGCATGTTGTGCAGGAGCCACCCCGTAGGCCCACGGCATACGACAGTTTGGGAAGGGTGACCGAGGAACAGATCGGCAACACCTCAGGCCTCGTCATGGTTTATTATTCTTATGACGACCACAATAACTGGATTCGTCGTACCACGACGGGCGACCGCACGTCTACAACTCTCGAAGTAAGAACGTTTGAATACTACGAATAACATTACTATCATTCATAAATACTTTCAGCATGAAAACAAACCTGCTAACGTTTACTCTCGCCATTGCTTTGCTTGGCGTTGCTTGCAACAATTCACACAAAGAGGAGGTTGCTTCCTTCAATTTTGACAAGACCTGTTGGTTTGATGGCTACGAATACTTTGTTGGTAGCGCAGATACCACTGATGCTAATCTTTTTTGTTTCGCTGGTGGCACGCTTCACGAGGGCGGCTCTACCTTTGCTCTTCGCCAAGTGGCTGTCGACACCTTTATCATTCAGCCCATCGCAGGCGAGACGTGGGTGGCTGTGGGCGTTGAGGGCGACACCGCTGTCCTTGAGCGGAAGGGCGACCTTGCCATGATTGTCTGCCATCGTCCTGACGACCCCGAATGCGACACCCTCTGGCAGTATCTGCCAGGCAACAAAACCCCTATGGAGGCTTATCGCGACCTGCTCATCACCTCACGTTTAGGCGACCTTGCCGGCACTTATGTCGACTCAGTGGGCAAGATGACCTATCAGTTTGTTGACTCGCTGCTTATCCGCACCCCTGCCAACGGCAAGGCGGATACACAGTCGTTCCATTTCTTCTATTCTTTCGATATGCCCTCCCATCTGCTCATCCTCTCCAACAACGAGGAAATATGGTATGAGAAGACTTCCCAAGGACTCGACCTGTTCAAGGCTAAATACATTGCGGCAGTCGAAGACTATACCCGCGAGAAACCCTTTGCCAATTTGGTGAAGCAACAATAATCACTTAGCACCACGGTTTTCCTTAGGGAAGTCGGGTGACAATCTCTTTGTAACCAATGCTGCGGAGAAACTCTTCGCAGCATTCGCTTTTGATGAGATCGTCAGGAGCATGGGCATCGGTGCTGACAATGACGGGGATGCCTAACTCATTCATGTGACGTATGGTAGTGCGTCCTGGGTAATAGTCGTTGTGTCGTCCTTTGTAGAGGCCACGGGTGTTGATTTCGCAGATGCAGCCAGTTTCGTGTATCAGTTCAACTGTTTCGTACATCAGGTTGCGGAACCAGGGCTCATCGTAATGGAAATAACGGTCACGGTTGTGCATGACTACCTTGTCGAAATGGCCTACGATGGTGGGACGTTGGCTCTCAATCATGGTGTTGGTTTGGTGGAAGAAAGCCTTTACGGCACGCCGGATGTCGCCACCAAAATGGCGTTGTAGCCCGTCATCGTAGACCTCATAGTGAGGACCGTCAATCATCCAAAGGTGCTGAGCAGCTTCCTGGGGATGGGTGCGTAATTCCTCAATACTGTTGGGATTGGGTATAAGGTGAACGCTGCCAATGGTGTAGTCCAATCCCCCCTGTTCTATCAGTGGAGTGAAGTCCTCAAGTAGGCCAGGCACATAGTCTATTTCCAACCCAAGCCGGATTTCGATTTGGTTGGCATATTCGTGCTGGAGTTCACGGATGGTGTTGCAGTAGGGGACATAATTGTCATCTTTAATGGAGAAGGTGTTCTCGTAGGGCAATGGTGCATGTCCCGAAAAGCCTAAGTACCGCATACCATGCGCCACAGCATATTCCACCATCTCGCGCGGCGAAGCCTTGCCATCGCAATAGTTGGTGTGGGTGTGGTAGTTGGATATCATGGTGGTTAAAAAGCGTAGACGGCGCTGAGTGAGAGTCGGAGATTGCCAACGGGCTCAGGGTAGCCAGCCTGGGTGTATTCGGCTTCACCCACAAAAGAGAGGCCTTTCTGTGTTGTGTAGGTGAGGCGGGGCTGGATGCGCCAGAGGTAGGCCAGGTCGTGGCCTCGGCCGAAGCAGTGGGTGAAGTTGGTATTGCCATAGTCGAGGTTCTGGGCATATCCCAAGAAGATGCCGGGTCGCCAGTGCCCACGGGTGCGTTCAATATCCAACCATACGGTGTTGAAATGCCAGTCTTGTAAGGTGCCATCATCCAGCATCAGGTAGCCACCCAGAGAACAGCCTTCGTAGAGACTGTTGTTAAGCAACGTTTGTGCTTTGACGGTGAGGCCGTTGAAGCGATAGCTGCCGAAGAGAGAGTAGCTCAACGATTGGTGCAATTGTTGAGGCGAAGCGGTGCCGGTGGTGTTTACCATTGGCTGGATGCTCTTGAGGTTGGCAGCGGCACCGATGAAGAGATTCCCTTGCATGTAGCGGAGCTGTGCGTTCAGCTCGGGAAGGAGGCTGTGTCGTGCAAAGAGGGTAGAGGATGTGGCAACACCATTGAGCAGTCCTTGGCTCATGTTGTCGAGCTGCCATTGTGCGACGGCCAAAACCTCCCAATTGCCAGTAGGGAAGTAGCTATATCTTATTTGAGGCTGCCGAGCATAGCAATGAAATGGTGCACCCATGTTCAGCGGGTTGGTCATGGGCATAATCTCATGGACGACCATGGCATACCAGTATTGTCCGGCTGTAAGCTCATGCTTGTCCCAATTCATTCTGAAATAAGCATGGCGCAGGCGCAGATTATTAATGGTGGCATTGGTGGCACCTGTAAAGTCGCCTTCGATATAGGCAAGGGTGTTTGCTCCCAACATCTCAGGGCCATTGATGGTCAGACCGAGACGGGCGGTGATGGCAAGCATGTTGGCTTGCCATCCGTCGTTGATGTCACGGCCGAGACTGTCGCGCACGATGGGCTTGGGGTAGAAGAGCATCATGTCCTCACGTCCACCTACCACGCTGCGGCTGTCGGCATAGTAGTGCGGGTTGACGAATCCTTTCCATCGGAAGGAGAAGTCTTGCGCTTGGCCGATTAATCCTAAGAGTCCGATAAAACCGATAAGGGAAAGCAGGTGCTTCATTTTTTGCTTCCTCCTGCAAGGGCTAAGATGAGACCCAACGCCACACCAAGCAGGGCGGCAAAGAGCACTTGGAAGGTGGAGGGTAGGATAAAGGTGATGGTGTGTGCGGGAAACCAGAAGAGGGGGATGGTCTTCTTGAAGACTACGTTCCACTGCACGTCCCAGTTGATTTTGTTGGCGAAGATTTCGCGCATGTGCATGGGACGCAGCAGGCCGCGCACGGTGCCGCCATTGTCGAGAATGTGGATGTCGGTGCATTTGTGGAAGGTCATCATCACCGGAGCGAAGATGGTGTTCATCAGCACGCTGACGGCAAAGGCAATGCCTAATTTGCCCCAAGTGAGTTCAGAAGCTTTGAAGATGGCGGCCAAGGAGCCTTTCTCGCAGCCGCCCACAACCTCCAAGAATGAGGGTACGCCGCTCTTGAAGATGATCATGGCCATGGCGATGCACATGCCAAGGAATCCCCAAACCATCATGCGGGGGACGATGCCGAAGCCCTTTTCGTTATACACACCTTTGCGGATTCGTAGTGCCAACATCTCGCCAAAGGTGGCGAGGATGGCAAATTTGAAGAATGCCATGATGAAAGGATGAGCTGCCGTAGAAGCCTCAAACCAAGCAAAAAATCCCGTAGCAGGGATAAAGAAAGGGGCCAGCACGACCACTACAATAAGAATTACTATCCAGTCTTGTTTTTTCATGATGATGTTGTTTTTCTGTTTTTTCTGAATATGCTGAGTACTCAGTATACTCTGATTATAGTAAATCTATTTTATTTCTATCAAGATCTATTTTATTTCTATCAAGTCTCTGTCAGCACTGCTGAATCCAACCAGCAGTGTCGGTTGTATGCTGGAAGGCAAGGGTGACATTTCTTGGGTGTTTTCGTCGAATTGTCTGAGCCAGAAGGGCTCTATGTCAATTTCAAATTCTTGGTAGCCCTTTTCGTCCATTGCTACACGCTTGAAGCCTACCAACTGTTTGAGTGGTTCTTGTTTGTTGGAGCCTTTAAGGTACACCTCAACCACCGTGGTGCTGTTGCCTGCGGGTTTGACACGTGGCTTTGTCACCATCTTTACCACTCCCCGCACTTTGCCTTCCTCGTAGTGGACATTCTCCAAACGGTAATTAGCATAGTCTAATCCGAAGCCGAAGGGGAACAACGGCTCTTCGGTCATATAGCGGTAGGTTCGACCCTTCATGTCGTAGCTCTCAAAAGGTGGCAACTGTTGAGTGCTTTTGTAGAAGGTAATGGGTAGGCGACCGAAGTTGTCGCGGAATCCTATCATGGCCAGGCCGATGGCATCGCCCATGTCCTGACCACCATACCAACACTGCATGATGGCATCGCATTTGAGAGCCTGTTTGTCCAAGGCTATAGCACTACCGCTGCAAAGGAGAAGGACTACGGGTCGGTGTTTGCGTTGCAGTTTACGTATCTCCCGACTTTGGTCTTCTGGCAGTTCAATGCGAGTGCGGTCTCCTTTGAAAAAGCCAGGCATGTCAACAGGCAGCTCTTCACCCTCCAACTGGGGGTTCAGTCCGCCGGCATACACGATTACCTCTGCTTTCTTGGGTGAATCGACTAAGGTGAAATAATTACCAAATGCTTCTCGTATGCTCACGGTGTGATAGGGAGTGCCGTTGTAGTTGCCAAGTGGCATGATGGTGTCCTCAGCGTTGGGACCTGCCAGATAAACGGGGGTGTGGCGCTTCAGGGGCAGGAGGCCTTTGTGGTTTTTCAGCAATACAAGTGAGTTTGATGCCGCATCGATTGGGGTGTAATCAGTGGGCTCCATTATGCCGGTTGGACTCATCTCGGTCACCCGCAGGCGGGTACGAAGAATGCGGCGTACATGCTTGTTCACCACCTCCTCGCTGATATAGCCCGAGTCAACAGCCGTACGCAGAGCCGACAAACCACTGCCGCACTCCAAGTCTACCTCACTGCCAAAGGCATCGGCAGCGGTGAGGGCTGCAGAGGCATGGGTTTTATGGCGGGGTATGACGGTGTCGCGTTCCCAGCAGTCGTTCAGCGCCCAGCAGTCGGTCACCAGCAACCCGTCGTAGTGCCATTTGTTGCGCAGGATGTCCACCAATAGCTCACGATTGGTGCAACAGGGCTCACCGTTTAAGCGGTTGTAGCCACACATGACTTGCTGTACATCGCTATTGCGGACGATGTATTCAAAGGCAGGCAGATAGGTGCTCCACAAATCGCGTGGTGCCACGTGTGCGTCAAATTCGTGCCGCACCCCTTCGGGGCCGCTGTGTACAGCCAAGTGTTTCAGGCAGGCGGCCGCCGATAAATGTACGGAATCCACCTCATTGTTGGTTTCAAAGAAATAGTTGTGTTGTAATCCCTTCACGCAGGCCAGTCCCATTTGGGCCGTCAAGAAAGGGTCTTCGCCATAAGTCTCCATGCCACGGCCCCAGCGCGGGTCGCGGAAGATGTTGATATTGGGTGTGAAGAAGGTGAGTCCGGTGTAGTCGGTAGGTTCTTTGAGCATGACTGCCTGCGTGTCGGCAACCGTCTCCAAATATTTAACTCGAGCTTCATACGCCACATCCTTGAATATGCTTTGCACCATTTCCTCGTTAAAGGTTGCCGCCAAAGCAATGGGCATGGGCCATACCGTGGCCAGTCCGTTACGTCCAACTCCGTGCAAAGCCTCGTTCCACCAGCTGTAAGCGGGCAGACCTAAGGTTGGGATGGCAGGGTTGCGGTGCTCCATCATGGAGATTTTCTCCTCTAAGGTGAGTCGGCTCAACAGGTCTTCCACACGCTCCTGCATGGAAAGGGTGGTGTCCTGAAAGGGAAAATTCTGGGCCCACAGTGTGGCGCTGCTCAGTAGTATTGCTATAATGGTGATGAACCTTTTCATGATGAGGGGATCGTGTATTGTTTATTGTGTGAAACCGCCTTTACTTGAACGGGAGGTAGATGACTTTTTTAGTTTGAAAGAATTCTTCTTCAAAAAAGTCTGAAATGTCCCAGGTGCGCACTTTCTTTTTAAATGGAGCAAGCTCTTCGGTAAGGTCGCCTCCTTTAAGGTAAAGGATGCCGTTGCGCAGGTGGTGGTAATGAATGTCAGAGACTTTCCCCCGTACCCATTGGGTAAACTGGCTGAGGTCGGTGACGGCACGTGAGACGATGAAGTCGAATTCACCTTGCACCTGCTCGGCACGGATTTGTTCGGTGCGCACATTCTTGAGCCCTAAAGACGCTACCACATTCTGAACCACCTTGACTTTTTTGCCGATGGAGTCGATGAGGTAGAAGTTACTGTGAGGGAACATGATGGCTAAGGGGATGCCAGGAAAACCACCGCCAGTACCCACATCGAGGATGTCGGCTTGGGTTTTGAAAGGCTGCACCTTGGCGATGGCAAGGCTGTGAAGGACATGGTGCTCATAGAAATTGGCCATGTCTTTGCGGGAGATGACGTTGATTTTGGAGTTCCAGTCTTCGTATAAAGGCAACAGAGCGGCAAATTGTTCACGTTGCCGCTCTGTTAGCTCAGGGAAATACTTGAGTAATAATTCCATGTGGGGTGTTATTGCTGTCAAAGTTAGCCTGATTAAAGGTAGGACTGCAGATGTTTGCTCTTGCTGCTGACACGGAGACGCTTGATGCCCTTTTCCTTGATTTGGCGCACACGCTCGCGGGTGAGGCCGAATTTCATGGCAATCTCGTCGAGGCTGAGTGCGTGGGGAAGTCCGATGCCGAAGTACATCTTAATTACCTCGCGCTCATACTCGGTGAGCGTGGAGAGAGAACGCTCGATTTCCTGCGAGAGGGACTCCTGCATCAGGGCACTGTCGGTGGGAGGGGTGTCCTCATTGGGCAGCACATCAACAAAATTAACATCTTCGTCGGCCACCAATGGGGCATCGATGGAGATATGGCGACCAGAGATGCCGAGGATGCTCTTGATTTTGTCTTCAGGGATGTCGAGCATGTCAGCCAGTTCTTCTTCCGATGGCGGACGTTCCAGCTCCTGCTCGAGTCGAGAAATCTCTTTCTTGAGCTTGTTGAGGGCTCCGAGCTGGTTGGAAGGTAGACGAACGATACGGGAGTTTTCAGCAATGGCCTGCAGAATAGATTGACGAATCCACCACACAGCATAGGAGATAAACTTAAAGCCACGTGTTTCGTCAAAGCGCTTGGCGGCTTTAATTAAGCCTACATTACCTTCGTTAATCAGGTCGGGAAGGCTGAGGCCTTGGTTTTGGTATTGCTTGGCCACAGAGACGACGAAGCGCAGGTTGGCTTTGGTGAGACGGTCGAGGGCTTCCTGGTCGCCATTTTTAATGCGTTGAGCCAGTTGCACTTCTTCCTCGGGAGTAAGCAGCTCTTCGCTGCAAATGTCCTGCAAGTACTTGTCGAGCGACTTGATGTCACGGTTGGTAATCGAATGGGTAATCTTTAATTGTCTCATAGCGTAAAATTAATTCCACACATCTATTTATGACCCATAACGCAAAAAAGTGAAAAAAGTTTCATGAAAATGAAAAAAAAATTTTATTATTTGTTATTAAGAACAAAAATTGAAAAAAAAAACGTAAATTTGCATTTTCAATAGTAAGTGAATCAACGTTATGTTTGAAAGTATTAGTAGCAAGATAGAGAAAGCGTTACATACGCTGCGAGGAAAAGGAAGCATTACCGATATTAACATCGCGGAGACTGTTAAAGAGGTCCGCAAGGCTCTCTTAGATGCCGATGTGAGCTATCCAATTGCAAAAGAATTTACCGATAAGGTAAAGGCTGAGGCATTGGGCAGAAACGTCATCCAGAGCATCGAACCCGGTCAGCTCATGGTGAAGATCGTGCACGAAAAACTGACCGAATTGATGGGCAGCCAAGCAGTCGACATCAACTTGAAAGGACAGCCCGGCATGCCCGCCATTGTGCTCATTGCGGGTTTGCAGGGTTCTGGTAAGACTACTTTTAGTGCCAAGTTGGCTCACTATTTGAAGAATAAAAAGAATAAAAGTGTGGTGTTGGTTGCCGGCGACGTTTACCGTCCTGCTGCTATCAGCCAGTTGCAGACTTTAGGCCAGCAGATACAGGTGCCAGTATTTACCGAAGAGGGCAACAACGACCCCGTGGACATTGCTAAAAAAGCCGTTAAGGATGCAAAACTGAAGGGAGCCAATGTGGTCATTGTCGATACCGCCGGTCGTTTGGCAGTTGACGAGCAGATGATGGATGAAATCAGTCGTCTGAAGCAATCCCTCAACCCGCAAGAAACCCTTTTCGTTGTCGACTCCATGACTGGTCAGGATGCCGTGAATACTGCTAAGGCCTTCAACGAGCGCATCGACTATGATGGAGTGGTGCTGACCAAGTTGGACGGTGACACCCGTGGTGGTGCTGCTCTAACCATCCGTTACGCTGTGCAGAAGCCCATCAAATTCGTCGGTATTGGCGAGAAAATGGACGCATTGGATGTCTTCCACCCAGACCGTATGGCCAGCCGAATTCTGGGCATGGGCGACGTGGTTTCCTTGGTAGAAAGAGCGCAGGAACAGTATGATGAGGAAGAAGCCCGCAAGATTCAGAAGAAACTTATTCACAACGAATACAACTTTGAGGACTTCCTCTCACAGGTGGGACAAATCAAGAAGATGGGTAGCATGAAAGACCTTATCGGCATGATCCCTGGTATGGACAAGCTGACCAAGAATGTGGAGATTGGCGACGATGCCTTTGTGCCCATCGAGTCAATGATTGGCAGCATGACTCCTTACGAACGCCGCAATCCCAGCTGCCTCAACGGTAGCCGTAAACAGCGTATTGCTGCAGGCAGTGGGCGTAGCATTCAGGAGGTGAACCGCTTCATCAAACAGTTTGAGGAAACCCGCAAGATGATGCGCACCGTGAGCACCAAAGGCAAGATGCCTCGTCTGCCCAAACGCCACAAATAATCTAATTGACAGAAACTTTAAAAACTAAATATTTACGATGGTACAGTTACTTGATGGCAAGGCAACGGCCCTGCAGATTAAAGAAGAAATTGCTAACGAGGTGCGCCAGCTGACCGCCAAAGGCATGCGCCCACCCCACTTGGCTGCCGTGATTGTAGGCAACGATGGCGCAAGCCAGACTTACGTGGCCAATAAAGAAAAATCAAGCCATGAGGTTGGATTTACCTCCTCTGTCTACCGTTTTTCCGAGAATACCACCGAGGAAGAACTGCTGCGATCGATAGAGTTCCTCAACAACGACCCCGACATCGATGGCTTCATCGTGCAGCTGCCTTTGCCCAAGCACATCAACGAACAGCATGTTATCAACGCCATCTCCCCCGACAAGGATGTGGACGGTTTTACTCCCATCAATATCGGCCGCATGGTCCTGGGCGAGGATTCCTATGTGCCAGCCACCCCAATGGGTATCTGCACCCTGCTGAAACGCTATAACGTGGAGACTGCCGGCAAACATTGTGTGGTGCTCGGCCGTAGTAATATTGTGGGAACACCCATCGCCAACCTGCTCTCACGCAAAGGCTTTGACTGCACTGTCACCATTTGTCACAGCAAGACCAAGAACTTGGCTGAAATTACCCGTCAGGCCGACATACTGATTGCTGCCATCGGCAAGCCCGAGTTTGTCACCGCCGACATGGCGAAGGAAGGAGCTGTACTGGTGGACGTTGGCATTCACCGTATTCCCGACGAGACCAAAAAAAGCGGCTACCGCATCATTGGTGATGTCAAGCACAACGAGGTGGATACTAAATGTAGCTGGGTGACACCTGTGCCTGGCGGTGTGGGACCTCTCACCATCGTCTCCCTCATGGAAAATACGCTGAAGGCCTATAATCGCCATCAGAAATAGTAATACAACGCTGGCAAAGCGTTGCACACCCTTATTGTTTGGCAAAAAGAACGATCCGTTCGGACCGTTCTTTTTTTATAGAGCGGCTCTTGCCGGTTAACTGAATAGCAGCTACGCCTCTATTCCTCTACCATTTAGTTTCATTCTTGGTGCAATCTTTCGCTTTTCTCACTCGTAAATAGTGGAAATAGCGAGAAGATAGAGAGGAGATAACGAGGAGATAACGGGAAAGATTTGGAGCAAGGGCGGATTTGGGTTGACCGTACAATTCTTTTTGTGTTTTTCAAAAATCGCTTGTCAGTGTCTTATTGGTTGTACTGATTGGCTTGTGTTTAGTTGATTTAGGCGGTCACTTTTGTGTCTTGCTACGAATTTGGGTTGTCGTGTTGATAAATAAATATTGGGGGTTTATACAATTGTGCATAATGATTATAAAAGCACATATTTATTTTTTCAATCTTTTTACGAGGGAGTACTACACATACATCAATTGTTCGTTTGGAAAACTGGTGTGGAGAACAATTGGCATAGTTGCGGTGAATGGCAAGTATCATCTTGTTGGTATGGATTTGCAAAACGAAACTACAATATGAACTGAATCGAAAAAAGTATGTGGCAATAAAAAACAAACTTCTTCGTTACAACATTGATGATGGAAAAACACGGCATACAAAACCACTCAACCTTCACGGGCAAAGAGCGCGACTCTGAAACTGGCTACGGCTACTTCGGCGCAAGGTATATGGATTATGAGTTGATGACCATGTGGCTTTCCGTTGATCCAATGAGCGACAAGTATCCGAGCATTAGTCCGTATAACTATTGTGCTTGGAATCCTGTGAAGATAGTGGATCCAGATGGAAGAGAAATAGTCATTCATCATGACAAGTATGACTATCATTTGAAGATGGAAAAGAATAAAGAAAATGGGAAATACACTTTCCGTTGGGTCTCTAGGCAGAATGGAAAAGATATTGAACTGTCCAATAATAATACCAAAAAGATAAATGAAGATCTATCAAAGCTAATGGATGGACCAGAAGGGAATAGGTTAGTAACGGCTCTTTGTGACGACAAAGGCAAGAAAGTGACTGTCAACTTCGGGGGTAAGGGAAGAGCCGACAAAAAAGGGAAAAATATTTATTATTCGGGTGAAAGTAAACATTATGAATTTGTAAAATGTGATGATGCACCAGAAAATTATATTACACCGTCGTACGTTGTATTAGCACACGAGTTGGCACATATTGAGGATAGATGGTATAATAAATGTAAAGATTTGTATGATCATGGAAGTGACGAAGAATGGTGTAGTTATACTGTTGCGGGTCGTAATGTGACGAGAGGATATACGGAAAAATACGCAACAGAGATTGAGAACAAAGTACGGGACGAGCACAATGAACCTCAGAGACTGTTTTACTACTATTATGGTAATCAATTCGCAGGCGCATGTACAATTGTACCAAAGAAGAATGGAAATTAGAATATGAAACGTTTGTTTATTCTGCTGCCATCACTACTTTTCGGATTAACCGCCCAGACTCAGAATGTGGTGGATTTGTCATTACTTATACATGACAGTATTGTTGTAGGCGGTTCTTTGGATTATTTAAAAGAGATACGAGATAAAATAGACCAACTGACAAAATTTCCTTGCAATATAATGGGAGATACCATCTGGGGAATAGAAATTATAGATACGTCACCAGAAGGAGATTGTGATTTGTCATACTGGACAAATAGTTTTGTCATTTCAGCAACTTGTGATATTGCGGGAGACTTTATGGTAGTGAAAAATGAAAGATTGATTGATTCGTGTATGACCCGATGGGTGACGACATGGCAAAAGGATTCGCTAACTACTTTTGGCGACTCTGTGACATCTTTTTCGTATGTTATTTATCGTCCAATTAGAGTAATTTTCAAGGATGAGAAAATATTATTCTCAACATTTGAATTTGCTGATATACATTATTATATTTCTTATGAGGACAGCGAAGAAATCCGCAAAAAATGGAGAAATTGACATATTAGAAATACCAAGGCGGAACATAGGAGGGGACAGACTC
>JAEEHQ010000069.1 GCA_016280915.1 Bacteroidales bacterium | reverse complement strand
TAGTTGGCAGTAAGGGCATAGCCATAGTTGGGTCCCATCATCGTGTTGTAGGAACCCAGCAAGCCAGCAGTCAGCTTCACCTTCTTGAGAAAAACTGTATGCTCGGCAAAGAAGTTGCCGTTGAGGCGTACCTTGCCCATGGTGTAGAAATGGCCCTCTGGTTCCCAATTGATGGGGCGTGGCGATTGCAGCGTGTCGCCCAGTACCGTGCTGAGGATGGCCTCCTCGCGGAGTTCGGCACCCACAGAGGTCTTGCCTAAGCTCCAACGGCGTGAAGCACGAAGACGCAGCCCCCCATTGGCCGAAAGATGGTAGTTATGTCCAGCATACCAAGCCGGAGCCTCCACCATACCTTCGCGAAAAAGCTCAAAACGGTCTTTGTGGAGCCGACCATAGAGGGTGGCCTCGAGCTGCCAACTATGCCAACGACGCAGACGGGTGGCAGTGGCCATGAGGGTGCGGGTCTCCTCATACTGATTGGGGAAACGGACACTATAAAACGCCTGGCTGCCAAAGTCTTTCATCTGACCTCCCAGCTGCAACAGCCAATCCCCTACCCTGTCATGGCGTCGTGCCTGAAGATAGAGGCTGCCGTGACGATAGTCGGTATTCGCTCGGTAGCCATCGCTGCGATGGTAGGCTGTTGCAGCCGAGAGGGTCCAAGGCCCCACCACACGGGAAGTACCCGCTGAGAGGTGAGCCTGACCAAAACTACCCCCCGAGAGCTGGGCTCGAATTTGGTCAGCAGCAGCCTCGCCGGTGACAATATTGACAGCACCACAGAAAGAAGTGAGGCCGTAATGGATTAGTGCTGAGGCGGGGATTATCTCCACGCGGTCCACCATCGAGAGGTCGATAGGGATGTCGAGGTTGTGATGACCCGTCTGGGCATCGTTGAGATTGACACCGTTGAGAAGGACAATCATTTGGTCGAAGGTGCCACCACGCATAGTGAGGTCGCCTTGAACATCGCCGCCTCCACGTGTACGCAGATCGAGTCCGGGCAACTGTTCCAACAATTCCCCGACCGAACTGACTGTCAACTCCTGCAGTTGAGCGCGAGAGATGACGGCAACCGCGTCAGGCGACCCCTGTGCGGAGTCGGCGACGGCAATAACGTCGAGGGTGGGTAAAAGATGCTCTTCCAACGTGTCATCATTCTGTGCCATGGCGGTGCCGCAAAGAATAGGCAGGCAGAAGACCATGGTGACAAACGATTTTTTGAGTTGGCGGTCTGCGATATAGGAGGCCAGACGTCCAATATTGACCACGCGGTGCATCGAACGGAAAGCAGCATAACCCGCCCGACTGAAACGGCGAAAGCGGAATGCCGCATTGTGCAAAAAGTTTTGATGTAACATAATGGTGTATTAGAAGTCGGTCGTCCGACAGTGATTTTTTTTTGAAAAAAAACACCCGCGGGGTGAGGCCGCGGGCGTATGAGAATAACCTTAGGCAAATGGATTATCTAACAGGGAACTGATAGCCGACGGTGAGCAGAAGGGCGAAATTGTTGCCTTGGGGAACTACCAGCACATTGCTGGTGTGGTAGCTGCTGCTCTCCTGGTCAGTCTTAAGCACATCTACTTCACTCCTCACGGCGAGGAATCCATAGTCGAGCTGCAGCATGACAGAAAGGTCCTGCCACTCATAGCCTACACCCAATAGAAAACTTACATCCAAACGGTCGAGATAATCAAATACAGGAGCACCTTCAACCTTGTAGTTCCAATCACTCTGAGGATAACCACGAGAAATCTTGCGGTCATCGGCCCAGCCGAAAAGACCATAGTTGACTGCCGGACCGACAGAGAGGAGACCGAAATGGCCAGGCTCACGGATAGGCAGTTCGTAACGGATGGTGGCCAGAATGGGGAGCTGCAGATAATAGGCATGGTAGGAGCCCTCGCGGATGGACATCACACTCTCCAGGACCTCTTCGAATTTCGAGCCGCGACGAATCAGATTGAGTCCTGTTTGAATCATGAGGTTTTGTCCAAGGAGCGACTGGGAATTAGTGAAACCGAAACTTACAAAACCTCCCACATTGGCAGCCAAGATAGGACGGTTGGTGGCCAAATCGTCGACATGAACGCCAAAACCCATACCACCTTTGAAACCGTAGTTGAGCAGCTGCGCCTGTGCAGCACATGAGATGGCGACAAGGAATGTCAATGTTACAAGTATCTTCTTCATAAGATGTGCTATAAAATCGTGCAAAAATACATTTTTTTTTTGGATTAGCGCGTTTTTTTTTCTTCCAAGAAACAAATCTGTCTCGATTGAAAACTATTCACACCCCTCAGTGCCTACAGTTTACGATAGATGAAGTCGGTCATCAGCTCATAGAGGTTCAGACGGGTATTGCCCCCATAGATGCTATGATTCTTGTTGGGATAGATGCGGAACTCAAACTGCTTGCCGGCCTTCTCTAGTGCGGTAACCATGTCGACAGCATTCTGGAAATGGACATTGTCGTCACCTGTACCGTGGATCAGCAGGTAGTTGCCCTCGAGCAGGTTGGCAAAATTGAGGGGCGAGTTGTCGTCGTAGCCACGCGCATTGTCCTGAGGACGCTGGAGGAAACGTTCGGTGTAGATGTTGTCGTAATAGCGCCAAGTGATGACAGGAGCCACAGCGATGGCACTCTTGAAGACATCATGACCTTTGAGGATGGAAAGGGTGGAGAGGTAGCCGCCAAAGCTCCATCCGAAGATGCCGATACGGCTCTCGTCAATCCAGCTCTTCTTGCCGAACCAACGGGCTGCCTCGCAAGCATCCTCACACTCCATTCTACCCAGGTTCTTATAGGTCATTTTCTTGAAATGGGCGCCACGTCCACCTGTGCCGCGACCGTCGAAACAGGCCACCACATAGCCATGCTGTGCCAGCATGTGGAACCAATAATAGTCGCTGTAGCCGTAGCTGTTGGTTACCTGCTGGTTGCCGGGACCACCATAGACATAGAAGAAGAGAGGATACTTCTTGGTGGAGTCGAAATCGGGAGGCAGAATAATATAGTAGTTCAGCTCGCTGCCCAAAGTGGTGGTGAGGGTGCCGAAAGTTTTGTGGCCGGTGCCATACTCGGCCATACGTTCGCGCAAGTCGGCATTGTCCTGAAGGGTTTTCAGCAGTTTGCCTTTACTATTGTGGAGCGTATAAATGGGAGGGGTGTTGGCATCGGTGAAGGTGCTGATATAATATTTGCTGTTGTTGCTGAAACTAACGCTGTACCAGCCAGGTTTGTCGCTCAACTTAGTCTTTTTCTTCCCTTTAAAATCGATGCAATACAATTCATTATTGATGGGCGAAGACTCATGGGAGAGATAGTAAATAAGACCCGCTTTCTCATCCACCGAGCAGACCGAGGTGACATCGTAGGCACCGCTGGTAATTTGTCGGACAAGCTTGCCAGTCAGGTCATAAAGGTAGATATGGTTGTAGCCATCCTTCTCGCTGGTGAGGAGCATGTGTTTGCCGTCCTTCAGGAACAGCCACGTATCGGGCACCTCCACATAGGCCTGGTCCTCCTCGGTATAGAGGGGGGTGATGGCACCTGTGCGGGCATCAGCCAGCAGCAGTTCCATCTTGTCCTGCAGGCGGTTCATACGCATCAGAGCCAGCACGTTGGCATCGCGGGTCCACTGCATGCGAGGCATGTACTGGTCGTTCTGGCTGCCAATGTTCAGCTTCATGGTTTTGCCAGTTTCGAGGTCGTAGATCATCACATCCACCACCGAGTTGTCCTCACCTGCCTTGGGGTATTTGTAGGTATATTCCTCGGGATAGAGCTCACCCCACATCTGCATGGTATACTGTTTCACCTTGCTCTCGTCGAAACGATAAAAGGCAATCTTTTTGCTGTCGGGCGACCAATAGAAGCCACGCGTAATGGCAAATTCCTCCTCATATACCCAGTCGGTGGTACCGTTGATGATGTGGTTCATCTTGCCGTCGGTGGTTATCTGAGTTTCTTTCAGCGAATTGAGGGCCATCATATAGAGGTTGTTGTCGCGCACATAAGCCACCATCTTGCCGTCGGGCGAGAAAGTGGTGAGACGCTGCTTACCACTCTGGCTAATCTTTTGCAGGTTGCCGTCGGCAACACTATAGATATAGTAGCTGCTGATGCCGCTGTGCCGGTAGATGGGCTCAAACTCAGCACTCAGCAAAATCTTCTGCTCGTCCTGAGAGAACTCGTAGGACTCCACAGGAGGCATGGGCTTGACGGTTTTGCGCATGGGGTCCTGAAAGGCACACACCACGTCGACTTTCTCGCCAGATTGGTAGCTATACTTCTCAATACCCGAGCGAGTCAGAACACAATAGTGTTCACCGTCCTGCATGGAACGGATGGAAGAAATGCCCATG
>JAEEHQ010000068.1 GCA_016280915.1 Bacteroidales bacterium | reverse complement strand
GCGACAGTGGTCTCAGTAGGCCAATCCACAGCAGCGGTCTCCTTGATGGCCACCTGATAACTGCTGCCAGAGCCGCTCCAAGTAATGGTGGCAGACTCATAGTCGTGGGTCTCAGAGGTGATGACAGGAGCAGCGCAAGCAGTGCCGCAAGTGATGAACTGGAGGTCTCCAACAAAGTTGCCAGTAGATCCACCGGTGACCGAGGTAGGATCATAGGCAGAACCATCCTGATAGATATAACGGGTCTTGGCAGTAGAAGTGTTATGCACGTTGAAGGAAGAACCAGAAGTGTAGGAGCCATGACGACGGTTAACGCTCACCAGGATATTGCTGTGACCATCCCAGGTGAAGGTAGTGTCAAGGCTGAAGGTCTGCCAATCAGTGGTGCTATAGCAAAGGTTAGCGCCATGGGTCACTTGCACAAACGTATGGGTGCTGTCAGGATAGATGAAGCCTGCTTCGAGGCTGGTATCAGAAACATTGGCCAAATAGATGTCCATGTTGGTGTATCTATCACCACCACCAGTAGTAGCGGGGCTGAAGGCCATAGCGGTAATGTCGCCACTGAGGCCAGCCAACATGGCACTGTCAACAATAGTCTGGACGTATGCATAATTATAGAAACTATAACCCATGGGAGCATAGCTACTTGTAGTAGCACTCATAGTGGAGTCGTAGCTATAGACTATGGTAGGATTAGCGCAAAGCTGAGTCTGGAAAGTCATCCAAACCGACCAGAGGCTCTGCTCGGTAGCGGAGCAAACGCCACGCACACGGAACTCATAGTTGACAAGACTGCTAAGACCAGAAATGGTGCAGATGTTGGAAGTGGAAGTAGCTGTATAGACAGTGGTGTCGCCAAGCTGACGATACTCAATGTCGAAACTGGCAGCAGTGCCAACCCAGGAAAGGGTGGCTGTAACGTCTGTAGTAACAGCATTGAGACTGTCGGGACGGAGGCAGGTGGGAGCGGCATAAACGGAGATGTCATCCAGTTTCACACCGTATCCATACGAATCAACGCCTTTGAAAGCAATCTCGTAGTAGCTGGCATTGGTGGAGTTAGGCAGGGTAATGACTTCCTCAGTCCAGTCGGGGATGTTATTGGTGTAGCTCTGCAACAGTGTCCAAGCAGCAGTGTCGGAAGTACGATAGTACACATAGAGCTCATCCTGGTCGCCAGCCCAAACAGCTTGGGTGTGCCAGAAGCTGAGTTCGGCACCAAGGTTCAGCGCAGTCATATCAAAGGTAGGCATAATCAGCATGGTCTCAGAACCGTTACTCATATGGGTGAAGGATGCAACATTCGAGCCGCTGTGGGCTGCACTGGGATTGCTGGTGGTAGAAATGGCCTCCCAGTCGTGGTTGCCACTAACATACTGCTGCCATGTGCAAGTGGAGAAGCCGTTTTCAAAGTCTTCGGTGAAATAATCCGTAGCGGTAATCACCTCAAACGGACACTGCGTGCGGAAACGGCCCACATTGGCCAAGAAGCTGTTCTCGTTGGCACAATTAGTACGAATCCATGCATAATAATAAGTGCTGCCCACCAGACCCGTGAGGGAGAATGGACTGCTGGTGACCGTCATGCTGTCCGTTGCTGTGGCAATGTCGTCAGTAGTACTCCAGAAAATGGTATAGCTACCTGCGTAGTTGGTGTCAACAAATGAGATGTCGGCAGAAGAACCGGTAACATTGGAAACAGCTATGCTGTCCACACGGAGGCAGGTACTATTGCGCTTCACCGTGAGGTCGTCGAGATAGAGATAGTCAGCTGAGCAACGAATGGCCAGATAACGACCTGTGCCAGTATAGTTCCATAAATCTACCTCTTGCAGATTCCAAGTCTCGGCTGCACCCAAGTTGATGGTGGTAACAGGTACAAAAGTGCTGTCAACGGTGGGGTCGGTCATCACGCCTACAACAAGCGAAGGAGAATCATAAGAGTAATAATAGGTATAGAAGGACATGAAGAGTGAGTCGGCACTAATGCCTATTTCAGGAAGTATCAAAGTATTGTCAACGTCGTAAGCACTGAAATAGATGCTGGTGTTACTGGCATTACCAAAATATTCGTAAGCATAAGGATAGTAATTGGTATAGCCATAGCTGGTGTAGGAAGGTCCGCGGTGCCAGCAGGGCTCCAGTTCATCGGTTGAGGAGGATGCGGTAAAGCCTTCAAAGTCCTCGATAAAGGGCAGGTTGGCATCGGTCAACGCACCACAAGCAGTACGCACCTGCAGGAGGGTAGCTGCCGTGGTATCGCCACAGAGGCTGCTCACCCGCACAGTGTATTCAGTGTTGGCCATCAGACTGCTGATGGTGGTAGTAGTGGCAGAGGTTGAAGCAATGACCACAGTCCATGTGGTATCTGTTCTCAGCTTATACTCAACACTCCATTCGGTCTCACTGCTGCCAGCAACCCAGTTGAGGGTAATGCTGTTGGCATTCGTGGAGGCGGTAACATTAGGAGCAACGCAGTTAGCGTCGGAACAAGGAGTCATAAAGACAACGTTAGGACGGTTGTCAGTGTTATCGACAGAGATAGCGCTGGTAGGATCGTAGTTGGTACCATCGCCGTAGTTATAGAGGGTGCTACCCGTCAGTCCGCCAGTACCCTGCCAATAAGAATTGGAGGTATAAAAACCTGAGTTGTTGTCAATTGTGACAAGAATGTTGCTGGTCATGTCGGGACGCAACCACACACTGTCAAAACGGAACTCGTTTTCACCTGCCTGGAAAGAACGGCTGGCAGAATAGACAAGTTTAGAAGGAGACATCGCGATGAGGGTGCCATTAAGAGTATCTACACTGGTGGTATCCATATAGATGTCAATACTGTAGTTGCCAGAAGCAACGGAGTTAGCCAACAGTTTGATACCAAAGATAGAGTCACGCACTTGACTCAGTTCCTCGGCACTGAACACCATCTGACAGACACTGTAATTGTAGTAGGTATTGATAGGATGAGTGGTGAGACCCACGGTGTCTTCGCCAATCTGGATTTCGCCGCCGGCAAGGCAAGGAGTCAAGAAGCTGGTCGTAATGAAGTTGCTGGTGTCGCCAGAGGTGCAGGAGGACTGCAGGCGTACAATGTAGAAAGTGGTCTGGTCGAGACCGGTCAACTGGTAACTGCGGGCACTGTCAGCAGCAGTAAAAGTCAGGGTACTGCCACTAAGAGTGTCAATCACCTCTATGGTCCAGAAGTCGGGAGTTGCCACATCGCTATAACCCCAGTTGAGGGTGGCAGAAGAGCCGGCAACATTGGTCACAGACAACTCGTAGGGGTCGGGGCAGGAAGAGAGGTTGCTACAGGTTGCAATCAGCTCAAAACCAGGTGCACTGTAGTAATCGCTATAACCATAGCTCTCAAATTTGATGGTGATGGCACCAGTGGTAGAGGCAACAGCAATGTTGCTCTCGCTGCTAGTGTAGCTAGCCAATGTACGGCCGGTGGTGCCAACGCCTTCGTAGAAAGTAAGGGTGCAGTAGGAAGTGCCATAGAGGGAGGCTGAACCCGTCAGTGAAACCGTCTGGGTGCTGTCCTCAGGATAAACCACCATATAGGAAGTCTGGTCGTAGTCGTAGTTGCCAATCAAGCCACCATCGTCGGTGATAGTACCACCGCAAGTGTGGATGGTGTCGTTACCATTGGCAGTCATGACAAAAACATTGGGACGTACCGTCACAGGACCAATCCAACGGCTCTGCTCGCTACCACAGTCAGCACGCAAATAAAAGTCGTACGTAATAGTGTCTTCCAGACCCATCACAGTGGTATTGGTGTCGGTAATGCTCGTGAGGATGTTTGTAACAACGGTGTCAGGAATTAAACCCATGGGGCCATAGACCAAATCCCATGCATAGGAAATAGTGTCCCGCCACTCTAAGCTGACCTCGCCACTGGCAGAACCTGTGGAATAGAAAGCAATGGGGGCAGCGCAGGAACTACCAGCATAAACACTGATGTCGTCCAGTTTCACACCATAGCCATAGGAGTCGACACCCTTGAAGGCAATCTGGTAGAATTCAGCAGAAGCGGAGTTGGGAAGCGAAAGCACCTCCTCCGTCCAACTAGTGATATTGTTGGTATAGCTTTCCAACAGCGTCCATGCAGCAGTGTCAGAAGTACGATAGTAAACGTAGAGTTCATCCTGGTCACCAGACCATGCAACTTGGGTGTGCCAGAAACCAAGCTCGGCGTTACTGCTAAGACCCGTCATGTCGAAAGTGGGCAGAATGAGCATGGTTTGGCTGCCCGAGCTCTGATGCGTGTAAGCAGCTACCATGGTGCCGCCATGGGCACTGCTGGGGTTAGATGAGGTGGTGGTGGCACTCCAGTTGTGGGAGCCGCTCACATATTCCTGTCTGAAACATGCAGAAAGTCCGCCTTCAAAACCCTCCATATAGGAGGAACCCGGAGCGATAGCCACATAGGCGCAGGAGGTTTGGAAACTGAAAGGCACTGCCTCGCTGGTGTCGGTACCATCGCAGGAGTTAAAGACAAAACCACTGTAGAAAGTGTTGGGGGTAAGTCCTGAGAAGGTATAGGAAGTGTCGTAAGTATTATACCAAGTACTGTCATTGTTCAGATAGATAAATGAACCATTGGAGGTATCAGGAGCAGACCAGGAAAGGGTGGCGCTGATGCTGTCAACGGTACTGGTAACATTGCTAGGCATGTAGGGACAACCCGGGAGGTAGGAAATGGTCAGGTCGTCGATGAAGAATGTGTACTGGCTGGAGGTGTTCTTCTTAGCGCGGAACGCAATACGGTGACCATCACCAGTATAGTTTACAAAGTAAACACGGTAAGGATGGTAGTTGTTCGAGTTAAAACTCGAAGAATAGGTAATATCCATTGTGTCAACAGGCACAAAGACGGTGTCTTCCATCACACCTATCTCCACCATGGTGGGGGAATAGGAACTAACTGCACAATAGTAGAAGTCCATCATGAGACCAGAGACGTTCTCAAACTCAGGTGTGGCTCCTATTTCAAGGGCACCCGTGGAACTCTCCAACTCATAATAATAGTTGCCGTTGCGAGCATTGGATGAATAGTTGTACGCACTGGGGAAGGTGCCTGCACCCGAAGAACCCGTGGCATAATTCACCCAACCCGTAGGCAGAGTAGGGCTACCCGTCGGGTTCTCAAAACCCTCCGAGTACGGAACAGACTGATAAGTCTGAGCCTGCAATGCAAACGGCACCAATAGCGCCATCAGCATCATCATTTTGGTAAAAGCTTTTCTCATTGCTTGTACGAGTTTGTAAATAATAAAATGAACAATAAATTAATAAATAACCATTTATCTTCTCTTCTATCTATGTAAAAAAGTCCGCAAAGATACAAAAAATATTTAATTAATTGGATTTTAGCATTTTTTAACCCAAATCGATTATTAGGGTTTATGACCTTTTGGGAATAAATGTCGGCCCATTCCCCAAGTTGGAGGCCGAAAGAAACACATCCTACATACAATAAGGCGGGCGGCCTTTCGACCGCCCGCCCTTGTCAGTATACAATCAATAATAGGTTATTACCAATTATCTTCGTAGTCTGTCATACGCTTAGCGCACAACCAGTTTCTTCACCATGTTGACGTTGTCGCCGGTGATTCTTACAAAGTAAGCTCCCTGGGCCAACTGGTCCACATCCATGGTCTTCTCGCAGTCGCTGCTGCACTCGAGGGTCTCGCTTGCAACCGT
>JAEEHQ010000067.1 GCA_016280915.1 Bacteroidales bacterium | reverse complement strand
TGAATTGTAGGGGGTCGGCCCTCAACCGAGGACACCTCTCTCTCGGTGCGCGACGACGTATCGGAGCCACGTATTGCTCAGGGGTCGCCACCGAATGGAAGCAATCTCTTTCTTGGGGGTCGCGACCGAATGGGAGCAACCTCTTTTTGTGTGTGGGGTATATCAAGTAGATATAGCTCAGCGTGCCGGGGTGAAGAAAGTCCTGTGGACTTTCGATAGCTGAGCATCGCGAAAGCGGAGAAATCAACGCTCTCAAAATCTAATTTATAGAACCCATCATTAAAGAATGCCAAAAAAGCATGACACAATAATTGTGCAATTTGCCCGTTATTAAATACAAAATTGGATAATCGTTGTTGTTTCAATAAAAAATGAATCGTTGTTGTATGCGTCATTCACTACCTTTCCTACTGCTACTGCTGCTCCTACCCTCTACTCGGGTACATGCTCAGGTGGGTTCTCGCTGTCCTGTTGCCATCACGGTGGCGGACACGCTCTTTCTGCCCGGTGCCACACCCCAACAAGACTCTGTCCGATACCACCTGCAGGTCTCGCCATCCCCCGACAGCCTGTTCTGGTCGCCCGCGGCGTTGTTTGCCGATAGTACCGCTGCTGAGCAATGGCTCACTCTGGGATGTGGCGACACCGTGACCGTCCGTGCCACGGCCTGTTTTCACAACGTCAACCTCTTCCACTGGCAGCAGCCTGGCTTTGTCCGCACCCATACAGGTTACAACTACATCGACACCCCCGCCGATGGCGACCTCTGCCGTCCGCGCAGCATCACCATGAATCAGAATCCTCAGCAACTCTGTCCCGAGTTAACTACTGCCAACTACCAAAACGCCATGATCATCCGCACCGACACGCTGCGCTGCTATGGCGATTCGATTCCGGCCTTTTTCAATTACGACACCAACTACAGGAATGAAACCACCACCACTCTCTCTCAGCGCCTACGGCAAATACCTGACGACTCCGCCTACGCACCTTTCTATATCGACACCATCGTCATGTGGAACCCCCTTCGCAACCACACCTTCGTGCTCTACACCAACTACTACCGTTTTCTCGACAATGGCGACACCCTTGCCGCCCTACCCTCATTTGGCTTTGCCTGGACCATCGACGACACTGCCAGCATCCTCTTCTCTCCTGGCAACAGGCGGCGCATGTGCGACACCACCTTCTTCAACCCAGGCGGCATCGAGCTGCCCCGCGACGGTCTCCCTCCGTCGCTCAGCATGACGCGGAGCGATCATTTCACCTCCACCCCCCGCCCTCATGGCGTCGCCGTGTTTCGTTTCTATGAGACCCCCACCCCCTACTACAACACCGTTCCCTTCATCTGCATCAATCGGTTGGAGATGCTGGGCGACTGCTGGTCGGCCGACAGTCTCACGCTCGCTGGCCCGGGATGCGGCTGTCAGGTGCGCGACACCCTGTCGCGTTCCGTCTGCTCTTCCCAGCTGCCCTACCTCTGGCATGACATCACATTCACCCAACCGGGCACCGACTCCTTGCTCATTACTGCCCTCGCCTGCGACACCTTCCGCATCCTGCGGCTCTCCCTCTTGCCCGACGACACCCTTGCCTACTCCGACACCATTGTGCAGAATGACCTTCCTTGGGATTTTCATGGACACATCTATCAGGCTTCGGGCTCGGACACGCTGCTTCTTCCCGGCCTCCTGCCCGCCTGCGACACCCTCATGTACTACCAGCTCCATGTCATAGACAATGTCTTCGACACCACCTACACCTATATCTGTCCCGACCAGTTGCCCTACTACTTCAACGGCGCTCCCGCCCATGGCGACACCGTGGTCAACGTGCTGTTGCAAGGCAGCTATGGGCAGGACAGCACCGTTACCTGTTTTCTCTTCGTCAATGCAGCAAGCGACACTATCATATACGACAGCATCGTCGAAGAACAACTCCCGTGGCCATTCCTCGACAGCCTTTTCCACGACACCGTCAGCAACATGCCCTTCGTCCTCACCAACGAGGCGGGTTGCGACAGCATCATCCACTACAACCTCTACATCTTTTGGAATGGCGACCACTGCGACAGCCTGCTCACCTTTCCCAATTTCGTTACCCCCAATGGCGACGGCATCAACGACTGTTTTGTCATCGGTGGCTTGGTCGAAAACCAATGCTATCCTTACAACACCCTCGTCATCGTCGATCGAACCGGAAGGGTGGTTTACCGTGCCTCCAACATCAGCCGCAAGGACCAGTTTTGGGACCCTGCCACCCATCGTATGCCTGCGGGCACCTATTTTTATCGTTTTGTGGGACATGGCCTTGAACACAGCACACAACACCAAGGCTGCATAGAATTGCTGAAATGAAAACACTTGTCAATATCTTCGACCCTCAAGAGCCTTCGGCGGCATATCTTTTCCTGAAACAGTACTATCAGCCAGGCGACCGCCTTCTCTTTATCTCCACGCGCCAAGACCGCGACAATGTGGCCCCCTACGCCTCCCTTTTCCATATCCCCGAGGAGCAGATCACCATCATTTCTTTCCATCGTAGTCAGGACAGCTACATCTATGAGCGCATTTGTCGGCGTTTGCGGTCTCAGCTCTCCCAGGAGGTAGCGTACTGGGTTAACCTTGCTGGTGGCTCTCGCTATTCGGCCTTGGCCATCCAGCATGTGTTCGAACAATTCAACGCTCGGTTCTATTATGTCCAGACGCGTGAAAACCTCATCGTCAGCTCCGTCTTCGACGATAGCATCTACGACAATGACGACACCGTCGAGCCTATCACCTACCGCATGACCATTGGCGAGTATCTCCAGCTGCATGGCCTCACCCACGATTGCGACACCCGACCCCACACCCCCATCCGCAGCTACGCCGAGTCGTCCTATATTTTCGAGTGCTTCAAAGCGCGCCGACTCACCGAGAAGGCCTATGCCACCCTCGAGTTGCTCCGCTTGGTGTATAGGGGTTCCCGTCGCCCTGTGGAGATCGCCGCCATCCGCAATGGCTCTTCAGGTCGCCGCAAGCCTGCCCCCGCCATCGACGAGCTCCTCACCCAGCTGGCCTTTGTTCCAAAGAAAGCCGGTCAGCTCAGTCCCCAAGAACTCGACTACCTTACCGGAGGTTGGTTCGAAGAGTACGTCTACCATATCCTCTCCCGCCATGTTAAACCCCAGCAGATAGCCATAGGGGTTCGCATTGCCCGTCCGGGCAACCACCAGCACAACAACGAGCTCGACGTGGTCTTCATCAAAGCCAACACCCTTTTTGCCATCGAATGCAAAACAGGTGTGGCTACCGACCATCTCTTTAACGAGATAGTCTACAAGGCCGTGGCCCTCAAAGAGACCTTTTTGGGTCTCTCCTGCCGCTCCTATATCTTCACCCTCAAGAACGACTACGACCATCGCCTCTTCCAGGTGGCCGACATGATGGGCATCACCCTGTGTCCCAAAGGCACCCTCACCAACCCCGACAAGATGCAGCAAGTATTCGATGCCATCATCCGCCAGTCCCACGAGTTTTAACCCAAATCGGTCATTAGGGTTTATGGCAGATTAGTATTTGTCATGGAACATAAAAAAATGCTGATATGGCAAAAACAGACAAAAATGGAGAAAAGATATAAAGTCGGTCTAATGACCTATTTGGGTTAAATTACCCGCAGGGAAATCCCTCATAATTAGTCAAATTAATTAACAGCTTTCATCGCGAAAAAAATTTACCCCTAATTTACTCGTTAATTTACACCGTATTTCCTGAATTCGCCTTTAGGCGCAAAACACATGCTGCTAAAGCAGGAGAAAGAAAATTACCATAAATGCGGAGTAAATTTCAAGATTTGATGTCTCGCAGAAAACGCAGATTTTACTATCAACTCTAAACTTTAAACTCTAAACTTTCAATAACCAATAACCTATAACCAATAAACATTACAGTTTCAGCCAGCGGTTGACTTCTTTGATGCGTTCGCGGGCCTGTTGGCTGTACTCGTCGTTGGCAGCCAAGATAGGTGCCAGGTAGTTCTGCCACGCCTTCGACTGGAAGTATTCGCGCTGCCTCTCAATATAATCCTGCATCTTCACCCGCGTGCTGTCAAAGTCATAAATAAGCCAGCAAGAGTCCCTGTTGACGGTGGTGAGGCAATGCCTCCTCCACTCGCCAAACTGTTTCAGCTCAAAAACCTCCTTGCAGAAACCATCCTCCAGCACCCTGTCCACACACCGATATTCAAAATTGGTGTCCCAGCCGGCGTTGCCGCTGATGAAATAGTAAAGCCATTCGTCCGAGCCAATCTCGCCTATGCCGTCGCTTGGCACCGCCCAGGCCTCCTGCAGCAAAGCGTAGTAGTCGGGAGTGAAAAACCTCTCCGACCCAGACTTGATTCCATGGTCGGGTATAGCCATCAGCAGGTCCATGTTGCATTCCCTGTTAAAAGGGTAGGATTGTTCTTCCCAAGTGAGCGTGTCGTGCTCATCCGTTTTTGATTCCCTGTTGTTGCATGCAATAATCATCAGCATCATCAAAGCAGTGAGTAAGATGTAACAAAGTCTTTTCATGATTAGTTTTTATTATTGTTAGCGCCTGCAAAGTTACATGTTTTTTTCGAATCCTCAAGAATCGAAAAAACGAGTTTGCAAGATATGGTAAGGGTGACAAGGTGCCATTTGTAAAGAATGCCCGAAAATGGAGTGGTGTTGCCACTTTGCCTAAAAAATAGCTTATTTGTCATGTTTGCTTTTTCGGTTTTTTATAATGACCGATTTGGTTTAAAAATCATATTAGTTGTAGATATCTGAGGAAAAGTTTGTAACTTTGCAGGGTGGGCGTAGCGTAGGCCCATTGGTTTTACTGACTGAAAACGACAACATTATGTGCAAATTGAGATATGTAGCGACTGTTATATTCTTCACGCTGACCCTGGGTTGGGGGCTTGGTGCGCAGGAGGTGCAGCCCACCTGGGAGTCGATAAACGAGCGGGGCTACCCCGAGTGGTTCCGCGATGCTAAGTTGGGAATCTTTGTGCACTGGGGGCTTTATTCGGTGCCTGCCTATGGCGCGCCCGATGCTTACGGGGAGTGGTTCTACCGTGGCCTGATGACGGGCGACAGCATCAGGGTGAAGGAGATGAAGGACTTCAACCGCCGCTGGGGCTATCTGCTGGGCGACCAGTGGAGCGGCCGCCTGAGCAACGGCGACGGGGTGAAGCAGCGCATCAAGGTGACCGACCTCTACACCCTCTACGCCCAGTCGTGGCATGCCGAGCACTGGAGGCCGCAGGAGTGGGCGAACCTCTTTGCCCAGTCGGGAGCAAAATATGTGGTGCTGGTGACCAAACACCACGACGGCTACTGTCTTTGGAACAGCCGCTACCAGCCCAACTGGAACAGCGTGGTGACGGGGCCCCACATGAACATTGTCGACACGCTGACGCGCTGTGTGCGCAATGCGGGGATGAAGATGGGTTTCTACTATTCGCTGACCGAATGGACCAATAGGCTGCATGTGTGGATGCAGGACCCCGACAGCGCCATTGGAGACTATGTGGAGGATTATATGTTGCCCCAGTTTAAAGAGCTTGTTGCGAAGTACAAGCCCAGCCTGATTTTTGCCGACGGCGAGTGGCAGAACACCGCCGACCAGTTTCGTGCACCAGAGTTGATTGCGTGGTACTACAACACCGTGGGCCAGGAGGCTGTGGTCAACGACCGCTGGGGTGCTGGCACACAGCATGGTTTCAAAACCCCCGAGTATAAGGGTGCCATCAAGGACACCGTGCGCCCGTGGGCCGAATGCCGCGGCATGGGTCGTTCTTTCGGCCTGAACAAGAACGAGCCGTTGAGCAATTACCTTTCCAGCGACTCGCTGATACGTCATTTTGTGAAACTGGTGGCCGCAGGAGGCGGCATGACGCTGAATGTGGGTCCCGATGCCGACGGCACCATCCCCTTGTTGCAGCAGGAGCGCTTGCGCGACCTGGGCGACTGGCTGCGGGTGAATGGCGAGGCCATCTATGGTTCGCGTCCCTTTGCCAAGATGTGCGAGCGCGACAGCACGGTATACTATACCCGCAATGGGGGCAACCTCTATGTCATAGCCACTCATCTGGACCGCCACACGCTGGTGCTCACCAATATTCCGCGTCCGGGCCTTTTCTCGCAGGTGAGGCTGCTGGGCTGCGACAAGCCGATAGTGCACTACTATTTTGCCGGCAGCCTGTATATACGTCTCAACAACCTGACCTTTGAGGATATCAACAAGACCAAAGGAGCGTGGGTGTTCAGGGTTACGAATTACTTCTAGGCCATACGGTATGCGAGTCGCATCCCTTCGGGGGGATGCCCGAGTGTCACGGCACTGCCCCTACGGCTTGTACCGTGCCCATTAAAACCTAATGACCGATTTGGGTTAAAAAGTCTCACCTCTTTGAGGTGACGAATCGAAGTCTCCCCAACGCTGAACTCTCAACTAAAAAAAACATCCACTATCAACTTCGCTAAACATTAAACGCTGGACTTTCACCTATAAAAGAACGCGGAAATGTTAAAAAGTGGGGTTTTGTGGTGCGTTTTTTTGTGTGATTGAAATAATGGTTGTATTTTTGCTCAATTGAAAATGGATGGGCCGGCGGACGTGGGTTTGTTGTCGGCGACTTCTGTTTGACTGGATTATGAATTGTATTTGACATGGGTTTGCTATGGGCAAGTTGATAGATATGATTAGGCAGGATGTGCGCTTTGGCGATTCGCTGAAGGCATGTATGAACTGCGGTGTGTGCACAGCCATCTGTCCGGCTGCTGAGTTTTATGACTACGACCCGCGCCGTATCTGCGACACGGTGCAGCGGGGCGATGAGGATGAGATTGAGCGGCTGCTGACGAGTGACACCATCTGGTACTGCGGACAGTGTCTCTCGTGCAAGACGCGCTGTCCGCGTGGCAATGTGGCGGGTGAGCTGATTCAGGTGCTGCGGTCGGTGGCTCAGAAGATGGGCTATTATCGCAGTAGCGAGAAGGGCCGCCAGCAGGAGCAGCTGATGAAGGGCATCGGGCAGAATATTCTGGAGATAGGCTATTGTGTGCATCCCGACAGGGTGGACCCCGCCTACCATCCCGAGCAGGGCCCCGTGTGGGAATGGTATCACGACCATATAGCCGATGTGGCACCCCGGCTGGGGGCCAACTACCATGGCGATGGCGCGGGCGCATTGCGCAATATTGCCCAGGAGGATTTGGATGAAGTGCGTCGTATTTTTGAGGTGACTGGGGGCATGGAGCTGAGGAACTACGTGCTGCCAACGGAGGAGAAGGACAATGAATAAATATGGATTTCAAATATCAACCCCACGCTCCATAGACATGGACTCGGCCGATCTGACGGCTGCGGAGCGGCTGTTGGAGGCTGAGCCGTCGCTGAAGGCTTGCATTGGCTGTGGCGGGTGTACGGCCACTTGTAGTGCGGCAGAATTTGTCGACTTCAATGTCCGTCGGATGCACATGGCCTTTGTGAAGGGGCAGCAGGAGGGGCTGCGCACGCAGCTGAACCGCTGTATGCTGTGTGGCAAGTGTTTGCTGGTGTGCCCGCGTGGCGTGCACACCCGATCGGTCATCATGGCCATGCGCAAAGAGTTATCACCTGAAGAAAAGTAATCATGTTCTCTGTATTTGTAATACCGTTTTGTATAGGTGTTGTGGCCCTGCTGGTTGTCTCGGTGATGAAATATCGACGTTGGATAAGCCAGTTTGACAAGCGGCAGCAGATGTTGGTGCGAAAGGGCATCCTTTCGTGGAAGTTTGTGGGGGCTGCGTGGGAGGCATTCCGCGAGGGGTTGCTGCATTGGCGCATCACCAAGAGGCACCTGCTGCTGGGCTATATGCACCGCAGTTTGGCATTCGGTTGGTTTCTGCTCATCGTGGTGGGGGCCGTGCAGGCTGTCTTGGCGTACCCCAATGGGCATCCGCCCTACGTGGCGATTTTTTTTAACTATTTTGAACCCCGCAGCGAAAACATCGCCCATTTTGCCGAGGCTCGGTTTTATGCCAACCTGATGGATGGGCTGCTGCTGTATGTGCTGAGCGGACTGCTGCTGGCCATGTTGAAGAAAGTATGGTCGCGCCCGATGGGCATGCGCCGAACCACCCGGCACAACCTTACCGACCGCATAGCCAAGGCCGCGCTGTGGTGCATCTTTCCTTTGCGGTTGATGGCAGAGGCACACACCTCGGCCATTTATGGCAATGGTGGCTTTTTGGTGAGTGGGTTGGGCCGCGTGATTGACTGGGTGCGATTGGACCAACCGATATTGGAATACCAGTGGTGGGTGTGCTACTCGTTGGCGCTGGGCACTTTCTTCACCCTCATGCCCTTTACGCGCTATATGCACATTTTCACGGAGGTGTTTCTCATCTATTTCCGCCAGTTGGGGCTGCGTGAGACTACCGACCGGACAGGTTACACTAATTTTGAGTTGAGTGCCTGCTCGCGTTGTGGACTCTGCATCGATGGGTGTCCCATCAACAATCCGTTGGGCATCACCAATACGCAGGGCGTGTACCTGCTGCAAGCCGTCAGGAACAAAGACCTTTTCGGCCGTGCCGAGCGTTTGGCCGACCAATGCCTGGTGTGCCACCAATGCAGCAACGACTGTCCGGTGGGGATAGACTTAGAGGCCATTCGCAGGCAGGTGCGCATCAACAGCCGCAAGAAGACCGACGACAACAGTGGCTATGACTACCTGAAGGCCGTTCGTCCCTTCAATGCCCTTGGGCGCGTGGCCTATTTTGGTGGCTGCATGTCGCACCTCACGCCCAGCATCACCGAGGCAATGGAGCGTATTTTCCAGGCCAGCGGTACCCCTTACTGGTATATGGACAAAGAACGTTCGATATGCTGTGGCCGACCTTTGCTGCAACAGGGGTTTGAGAGTCAGGCCCGCGAGTTGCGCCGCAAGAACACCCAGTTGATTAAGGAGTCGGGAGCCACCATGTTGGTGACCTCATGTCCCATCTGCTACCAGTCTTTTACCAAGGAATATAACCTCCCCGTTAGGGTGATGCACCATACCGAGTTTATCGAGCAGCTTCTTCGCTCCGGGCAGCTCAAGCTGAAAGAGAAAAGTGCGCTGCGGGTTACCTATCACGACCCCTGCGAACTGGGGCGCGGCAGCGGCATTTACGACCCGCCTCGACAGGTGTTGGAGCAGGTGGTGCATCTGCTGCCCACCCAGCATGAGCGGGAGAGGAGCCTTTGTTGTGGTTTCAACTTGGGTAATACGGTGCTCAGTACCGAGCAGCAGACCGAGGTGCGCGAACGAGCTCGACAAAATCTGCTGGAGCCACACCCCGACATGATAGCAACGGCATGTCCGATGTGCAAGAAGGCCTTCGCGCGTGGCACCGACACAAAGGTGCACGACGTTGCCGAGATTGTTGCTGAAGGACTCTTGGAAACTGCTATGCAGCCTACCCATTCAACAAGGTAGTGCCTATCTTACTAACCCTATTAGCAAGCACGTTATGAAACGCTATTGGAACGAATATCAAAAAGAAATAGCCGACGACCATTTCTTTTACGAACGCAGCTGTATCCGACAGACTTTTTTTGCCGGATCGGAAACCACCTTCCTGCGCATCTTGCGCGAGGAGCTGGACAAAGACATCTGCGACAACCCCCACCAACACACCTGCACCGGCATAGGCTACCACTCGGACGTGGTGCCCTTTGAGACCACCATGACCGTGGTGGCACGTCTCTTCTCGCTCATGACGGAATGCGGTTACAAGAACTTTGTCCCCTCATGTGTCACCAGTTTCGGCGTTTTCACCGAGATGATGGCCAAGTGGGAAGAGAACCCGGCCCTGAAGGAGCAGGCACGGCAGTACCTGTGGGAGGCCTGCAAACGCGAGTTTGAGGTTCCGGAGAACATCGTGCACAGCAGCGACATCATCTTTAAGTTTCGCGAAGAATTGAAACCCAAGATGCGCTACCAGCTGGTCAACCGCTTTACCGGACGGCCCTTGCGCGTGGTGGAACATATCGGCTGCCACTATGCCAAGATTTTTCCTCACCATGGGGTGGGGAAGGCGGAGTTTCCCTATGTGCTGGCCGGCATGATAGAGTCGTGGGGCGGCGAGGTGGTGGACTACCCCGAGCGGCGCCATTGCTGTGGTTTTGGTTTCCGCCAATATCTTGTGCAGGAGAACCGTGGCTACAGCATTGCCAATACCAAGAAGAAATTTGAGTCGATGGAGCCTTACGAACCCGACTTCATCCTCACCAATTGTCCGGGTTGCGCCATGTTCTTGGACAAATGGCAGTATACCATTGCCGAGATGGAGCACAAGACCTATGACCAGGCAGGATATGGTATTCCGGTGCTGACCTATGAAGAGCTGACCGGACTGCTGCTGGGCTATGACCCATGGGAGATGGGTATGCAGCTGCATCAGGTGCAGGTGGATAGGCTACTGGACAAGATTGGTGTGGCCTACAAACCCGAAGAGAAATATTTAGGCGTTGGCGGGAAGTTGCTGCCCACGCCCCTTAAACCCGAAATACTGAAACAATGAAAAAAGTAGCCGTCATAGGTGCCGGCCCTGCCGGTATTGAGGCTGCCTCGCTGCTGGCAGCCCAGGGCCTTGAGGTGGCCCTTTTTGAGAAAGAGAGCCAGCCGCTGCACAACCTAACCGACAAAGCTTTTCTCTTTCCCAATTTTGCCGATGCCCGCCAGGTGTCGGAACGCTTGCTTGAGAAACTTCACACTCCAGGCATCGCGCTGCTGAAAGACACGCCGGTTGTTTCGCTGCTTGCACCCACGGCAGGCGGCTCTTGGCAAGTGAATGGACAGGGGTTTGATGCCGTGCTGCTCACCTCGGGCTACACCACCTTCGATGCCCGCCGCAAGGAAGAGCTGGGCTATGGCATCTACCCTGGCATACACACCTCGTTGGAGATGGAGCAGATGCTGCGCGAAGGAAAGATTGTGAACACCATAGGCGATATGCCGCGGCGGATAGCCTTCCTGCAATGTGTAGGGTCGCGAGACGAGAAGGTGGGCAACCACTATTGCTCCAAGCTTTGCTGCGTGACGGCCGTGAAGCAGGCTATTGAGGTGAAGAAACTCATACCACAATGCGAGGTGTATATCTTCTATATGGATCTGCGCATGTGGGGACAGCATTTTGAAGAATTGTACCGCGAGGCACAGACTGACTATAACATCAAGTTTATTCGTGGCCGAATATCGGAAGCAGGAGGCACCTTTGACCGCCGCGTGCAAATCAAGGCCGAAGACACCCTTATGGGCCGACCCATGAAGCTTACCGTCGACCTCTTTGTTCTGATGGTGGGTATGGAGGCCTCACAGGGCACCCGCAGTCTTGCAGCGCAGGCAGGCATAGCAGGCGAATATGGCTTTGCTCAGGCTTGCGACCCCCACACCTCAGACAACTGTACCGCTCATGACGGCCTCTTTGTTGCAGGCAGCTGCAAGCGTCCCATGACGCTCACCGACACGCTTGCCGATGCACGGTCGGCCGCATGGGAAGTGCTGCGTTACCTCCACTCTGGCCTTAAATAATCAACGCTCCACACAAATCATCATCCTACACTCATGCCTGTTTTTGAAGCCCAAGCAATCCATACCGTAGCCCTCCACCGCGTGGGCAATAAAGCTACAGAGGAGGGGTTTGTCCTCTCCAGCCAGCCGCTGAAACTCACCGAGCCGTTGCAGGACTTGCTCATCCGCTATTTTCTCACCCCCTTTAAAGTTGAGGAGTACTATCATTTTTATGATGACGACAACCTGGAGCTGAACGAAGTCTTTGGCAGTTGCCAGCAGATATTCCTCGACCCCGACAGCCTGATGGAGGAGTCGTGTAGGTTGGCTCGCCACCTTTACAATGCCTCTACCCATGCCAACATCAAGGGTGGAGAGCTGTTTGTGGTTTATTTCTCTGAGTGTATGCTCAATGGTGAGAAAATGGATGCCATAGGGCTTTTCAAATCGGAGAATAAAGAGTCGTTTCTGAAGGTGCAGCACGACGAGGAACGCTGGAGCACCCAGGCCGACGACCCCAGCGCTCAGGCACAATACCGCCTGGAGGTGGAGCGCGGCATTAATCCCAACAAGCTCGACAAAGGTGCCTTGATTTTCAACAGCGAGCGCGACAAGGGCTATATTGTGAGTGTGGTGGATGCCACCAATCGCAGCACCGATGCCCTCTACTGGAAGGACACTTTCCTGCAGGTGCGCCAACGCGAGGACGAGTATTACAATACCCACACCGAGATGCAAGCCTACAAAAAATTTGTCACCGACGAACTGCCACAGCAGTTTGAAGGGGTTAGCAAAGCCGACCAGGCCGACATGCTGAATCGGTGTAGTAACTATTTCAAGCAGAACGACAACTTCGACCTACAGACCTTTACCGATGAGGTGATTGCACAACCCGAGGTGATAGACAGTTTCCGCCAGTATCGGCAGCAATACCAGCAAGAGAACGAGATTGAGCTGCCCGACAGTTATGACATCAGCGAGAGTGCCGTCAAGAAACAGGCCCGCGCATACAAGAGTGTCATCAAGCTCGACAAGAATTTTCACATCTACGTCCACGGCAACCGCGAACTCATCGAGCAGGGCGAAGACGAAAAGGGTAAATACTACAAAGTCTATTACAACGAGGAGAGCTGAGCGCGGGTTATATTATCCTCAGTTCATATAGCGCATGGGCAATGCCCTCCTCATCTACCGAGGTGGTGACATAGTCGGCGTGAGGTTTTACGTCGTCGGTCGCATTGCCCATGGCCACTCCTATGCCGCAGTATCCCAGCATCTCTATATCGTTACTCCCATCCCCAAAACAGATGCACTCCTCTCGTTGGATACCCAATCGGCTGATGATACTCTCAATGCCGACGGCCTTGCTGTTGTTTTGGTTGATGAGGTCGCAGAATTGCGCATGCCAGCGGGGAAGTCGGCAATGGGGTAGGAGGGAGAGCACCTCTTCGTCGCATTCGGCTCCCATGATGGCAATGAATTGGTAGGCCTCACGGCCAAACATTTCATCGAGATGCAGCAGCGGGGGCATCTGGAACTTGACTTCCTCCTGAAGCGCCAGGGCTTGAGGGTCTGTGAGGGTGTTGACAAACATCTCATGGTCAGAGAACAGCATGGTGCAGAGGTTGTTCTCGCCCACATAGCGCAGCCATCTGTCGGCCTCTTCTTGGGGCAGCGGATTTTTGTAGGTCACCTGGTCGCCCATGAAGCAGTAGCCGCCGTTCATGGTCACATATCCGTCAAACGACAACGGCATCTGCGGAATAAGACATTCGGGCCTACCTGTGGAGATAAAGGTCTTGATGCCTTTTTTGTGCAACTGGTCAAAGGCACGCACGGTGCCTTGGGAAACTTTGTGGGTGTGGAAACTGACGAGTGTTCCATCAATATCGAAAAAAGCTGCTTTAATCATTTACAGTCTTGCAATCACACGTTCAAAAAGGGTTGTCATTTTATGGGCGGCCTTGTTGGCCTCCTTCACCACGTCGTCGCCGCTGTTGAGGCAGGTGTCGTTGAGGTCGTTGGATTGGTTGGTGATGATGCTCATGCCGAAGATTTCAAGGCCGCTGTGGCGTGCCACGATGACCTCTGGAATGGTGGACATGCCGGCTGCGTCGCCCCCGATGGCGTGGTAGAACTTATACTCGGCAGGGGTCTCATAGGTGGGGCCCGTTCCGCCCACATAGATGCCCTGTTGCAGGTGTTGGCCCATTTTGTCGGCCTCTTCGATGGCCAGCTGGCGGATGTGCTTGCTGTAGACGGTGGTCATGTCGGGGAAGCGGGGGCCGAACTCATCGATGTTGGGACCGATGAGGGGATTGGGCAGGAGGTTGATGTGGTCGGTAATGATCATCATGTCGCCCACGCGGTAGGTGGGGTTGACCGCACCTGCGGCATTGCTCACAAAGAGGGTCTTGACCCCCAGACGGGCCATGACGCGCACAGGGAAGGTGACTTCCTGCATGGTGTAGCCCTCATAGTAGTGGAAACGTCCCTGCATGGCCATCACGTTTTTGCCCCCCAGGGTGCCGAAAATCAGGTTGCCCTTATGGCCGATGGCGGTGGAGCGTACGAAATGGGGGATGCCGGCATAAGGTATCACCAGCTGCTCTGCTATGCGGTCGGCCATCAGGCCCAGGCCGCTGCCTAATATGATGGCAATTTCGGGCACCTCACGGTCGCCCAAGCATTGGCGTATGTAATGAGTGGTCTCGTCGATTTTGTGTATCATGACAATTCGGGTTATTAAAGTGATGTTATTTAGAGGATTTCTATTTATCAAGAATTAGAGAATTGAAGAATTTGTAAATTACATATTTTGAATATGATTAGAATTTGAGACTTTAATCGCATGCAATAAATAGAAGTAGCCTTTATTACTTTTCGAACACGAATCCAGCCTATTGCAAGCAGGGGCACAGATGAATCGCGTGGATAGAAATCCGCTTGAGCGATTATTCCTTGCCGCCCTTCAGCTGGTTGATTCGTTTCATTATTTCGGCTGCCTGCTCGTAGTCTTCATCCTGTTCGCATTGGTGCAGCTTGGCCTCCAACTCTTCGAGGGTCTCGGCTTGGGGTCGGCGTTTGTGTGGGAGGTTGTCCTCCAGGGCTCCGGGCTCCATTGAGGTTTCCTCCAGCACCTGCATGTTTATTAGGATATTGCTCTGTTGCAGCAGGGCCAGCACCACGGCATCGCTGGTGCGGCTGTCTATTTTCTTCTCGGTAAAGCCGTCGCTCACATAGAGGGTGGAATAGAAAACGCCCTCGTCGAAGCGGTCGATGGTCACCTGCTTGAGGGTGAGCATATATTCCTCCATGATGTTGCAGATGAGGTTGTGGGTGAGGGGACGGCGAGCATGGCGCTGCTCGATGGCCATGACGATGGCTTGCGCCTCGGCTTCCCCTATTAGCACTGGCACATGCTTGCCCATCTCTGGCGTGTCGAGCACCAGGATGTAGGAGTCGCTCATCGACATGGTCTGCGATATCTGCAGCGGATAGACAGGTGTATATTTCATTTTGTTTTACTTTTTTCCCCTTTCAGATAGGCTACCAGCTTGGCAACGGCAAGACCGCGGTGGCTGATTTGGTTCTTCACCTCCAAGGGCATCTCGGCAAAACTCACGGCAAAGCGGTCGGGCATGAAGACGGGGTCGTAGCCAAACCCCTCTTGGCCATAACGCTCGGTGAGGATCACTCCGTCCACACGACCTTCAAAATAGGTGGGTTCGCCCCCCTCCAGCAGGCAGATCACCGTGCGGAAATCGGCTCGACGGTCGGTCTTACCTTCCATGGTAGAGAGCAGTTTGTCAACGTTGTCGTCGAAATTGCATTGGGGCCCTGCGTAGCGGGCGCTGTAGATGCCGGGGGCACCGCCCAAGGCGTTCACCTCAAGTCCGGTGTCGTCGGCAAAGCAGTCGAGGTGGGTGCGTTGCCACACCCATTGGGCTTTCAGCAGGGCGTTGCCCTGCAGGGTGTCGGCAGTCTCGGGTATGTCGCCTGCCAGCCCCATCTCGTCAAGACTTTTTATCTCCACCACGCCGTCAAGCATTTCCCTGACTTCGTGAAGCTTGTGTTTGTTATTCGTGGCAAAAACCAATGTTCTCATACCTTGCAAATTTACATAAATATCCCGACATATTGACAATTGTTTAGAAAAAAAATATGATGGAACGCGAAATTTGACATTAACCCTAATGGCCAATTCACCCTATCGAAGCCCTAACTTCGCAGTAGGTTGTATGTGGTTGCTCTATTTATATTACAGGGGATTTCTATTTATCAAGAATCAGAGAATTTGAGAATTTGTAAATTGCATATTTGGAATTTGATAAGAATTAAAGGCTTTTATTGCAAGCAATAAATAGAAGTTGCCATAAATGTAATCTAAATAACGGATTGGCAAACAAGCAACATGGGGTTTACCCCCTCTCGGTTCATTGGGCCGACTGTCGAACCCCAATCGGTCATCAACCTTAAGGGCTGATTTGGAACAAATGTTGAGGATGGTTGTCACATTAACAATAATTAATTGCTTGTCTTGCACAATAACGATGCACAATTGTCGTTATAGGTTCATATGATTTTTATTTTTTATAATTGAACGCGAACGGCACGAACCCAATATCAATTATTTGAATCTTCGTGCGGACACGGAAACAAAAAAGAGAAGTCACGATAATTAGAAGAAAACAAAAAAGACACGAAATGAAGAAGCTCATCACTATCCTTTTGACCGCTCTGTTGGCCTCGTCGGCCTTGGCTGCCGAGAAACACCTCTCCGCCCTTTTCGGCTACAGCGTTTTCTATATTCCGGCAAACAACCAGCCCTACGTGGAGACCTACCTCGATTTCAGGGCGTGGACGCTCGAGTTTGCCAAAATTGATAACGACCTCTATCGCGCCACCGTCGAGGTGGCCATCGTGGTGCGTAGCGGCGACTCCATTGTCTACTTGAAGAAACGCGACCTGATGAGCCCCACCACCTCCAGCGACACCGCCACCAACTTCACCTTCATGGACCTCCACCGCTTTTCGCTGCCCAACGGCATATACGACCTGCAGCTTATCCTGCACGACAAGGCCTCGGGCGACCAGCCTTTCGTCTACAACGACAAGCTGGTAGTTTTCTTCGAGAAGAGCAAGCCCGCCATGTCGAACATACAGCTGATGAGCTCTGCCACTCCCACCGTGGAGGAGAACATGCTCTCGCGCAACGGCTACGACATGGTGCCCTATTTCGACGACTATGTGCCCGCCAAGGTCACCCAGTTGCATCCCTATTTCGAGATTTATAACCTTGACAAAGAGCTGGCTGGCCAGGCGTTGACCGTCAACCTGCACATTGAGCAATTGGAGACCCACCGCCGCCTTCCGGGTTTTAGCCACTCGGTGAGCCGTGCCAAGGCGGGTGCCAACACCCCCATCTACACCACCCTCGACATCGCCAAATTGCCTTCAGGCAACTACATCCTCGTTGCCGAGGTGTGCGACCCCCAAGGCCAGGTGCTGCTGAAGCGTGAGCTTACCTTTATGCGCTCCAATCCGGGTGTTGAATTCGACGACCAGGTGACCGAGGAGGAGGTTGCCGTCTCCTTTGTCGCCTTGCTCAAGGACAAGGAACAACTGAATTTCTATATCGATGCGCTCTATCCCATTGCCTCCAGTCAGGAAATTGCCATCAGCAAGGAGGTGATGCAGGACACCAGCTTGGCGGCCAAACAGACCTTCTTCTACTATTTCTGGCACCGTCGCAATTTCATCGACCCTGCAGGCGAGTGGGCCAACTACCGCCGCCGCCTTGACTATGTTACCGAACATTTCACCTATCCCAAGACCCCCGGCTACCGTACCGACTTTGGCCGCGTGTACCTGCAGTACGGTCCCCCCGACTTTATTCGCGATGAGAAGAACTTCATGGCTCCCTTCATCCGCAAGGGCAACTATCAGAAAGAATTAACCCCGCTCAACTATAGTGCTGGCGACGACAAGTCGCAGGGCACCATTCATTACCTGCCCTACCAGCTTTGGCGCTACAACCAGCTGCCCAATGATTACTCCAACCGTGTCTTCCTTTTCTGGGACGAGTTTCGTAGCGGCTACTACAAGCTCCTCAACTCCAGCGCTCGTGGCGAGGTGCGCACTGCTGGTTGGGAGCGTGACCTAAGCCAAAAACAATTGGAAGAGGACGTCATGGGCGAAGTGGGTGAACAATTTGAGCGTGGATTCTAACTGCCTGTGCCCTTGAAACTCCTTTCCGACATACTTTATATTATTGTATACTATTTGGTGCGCTACCGCCTGAAGGTGACGCGCACCAACTTGCGCAACGCCTACCCCGACCGCTCGCGTGCCCAGCTGCGTGAGCTCGAGAAGGCCTACTACCGCCATATCAGCGACCTCTTTATCGAGGGCATTCACAACCTCTATGCCTCGCCTCGCAGCATCCTGCGCCGCTACCATTTTGTCAATCGCGAGCTTGTCAACGACTACTACGAGAAAGGGCAGAGTGTCATCCTCCTTTCTTCTCATTACAACAACTGGGAGTATATGATTACCTCCCTCAACTTCCAGATAAGGCTGCATGCCGTCGGGGTTGGCAAACCCCTCAACGACCGCTTTGTGGCATCCTACATCACCCGTCGTCGCTCCCGTTTTGGCACCCAGATAGTTGACCAAACCGATGTGCGCAAGACCATGGCTTACTATCATCAGCACCACGTCCCCTGCGCCTACATGATGCTCAGCGACCAGTCGCCCAGCAACGAGCATAAATCCTATTGGACCACCTTCCTCCATCAGGAAACCCCATTCCTTTATGGTGCCGAATATTTTGCCCGCCTCTACGACCTGCCCGTCCTCTACTATGAGGTCACCAAGATTCGTCGTGGCCACTATCAGGTGCAGTTTAGTACCCTTTGCGAGCAACCCAGCCAGGTGCCACAGTACACCATCACTTCACGCTATGTGCAGCTCCTCACCGCCACCATCAATGCTGCCCCGCAGTACTGGCTCTGGTCGCACAAACGGTGGAAACGCCACCGTCCGGCCGACATGCCCCTAATGCCTAACCCCGTGGAAACTTCCCACACCAATACCAACGCTACCAACATTTTACACAACACCTCATGCCCCACACAGCAATCGTAATACTCAATTGGAACGGCCGTCACATGCTGGAGAAGTTTCTCCCTTCGGTCACCGCCAACACTACTGGCGATGCCGAAGTAATTATTGCCGACAATGGCTCTACCGACGACTCCATTGCGTTCCTTCATACCCATTACCCCGCTCTCCGCATTATCCAGTTTGACCAGAATTATGGTTTTGCCGAAGGATATAACCGCGCCCTTGCACAGGTCGAAGCCGACTACTACGTGCTCCTGAATGACGACGTGGAGGTCACCCCCCATTGGGTTGAGCCTGTCGTCGAGCAGATGGAGGGCAACCCGCTCACGGCCATTTGCCAACCCAAACTATTGATGTATGACCAGCGCGACACCTTTGAGTATGCCGGTGCCGCGGGTGGCTTCATCGACCGCTATGGCTATCCCTTCTGTCGTGGTCGCCTGTTTGACGTGGTGGAGAAGGACCACGGCCAGTATGACGACCCTTGTGAGATATTCTGGGCGTCGGGTGCCGCCATGTTTGTGCGTGCCGATGTTTGGCATCAGCTTGGTGGCCTTGACGGCGATTTCTTTGCCCACATGGAGGAGATAGACTTTTGCTGGCGTGCCAAGAACAAAGGCTACCGCGTGGAGTATTGCCCTAAGTCGACTATCTACCATGTTGGCGGCGGCACCCTTCCTAAGTCCAACCCCCGCAAGACCTACCTCAATTTCCGCAACAACCTCAGCATGCTCTACAAGAACCTGCCCGCCAGCCGTCGGTTTCGTGTCCTTGCCTTGCGATTGCTTCTCGACTATGTAGCGGCCCTCAAGTTTTTGCTGGAGCGTAAGCCCCAAGAGTTCAAGGCTGTATTTCGTGCCCACCGCCATTACCGCAAGCGCAAACCTACCCTCCGCCAAAAGCGTGCCGCGCTCAACCCCCATGAGGTCTCCTGCATCTACCAGGGTCACCTCCTCCTTGACTTCTATTTCCTGCGCAAAAAGCACTATTCCCACCTTAAGCAATAGCCTTTCCCTATTCATTCAACCTTTTGAAATAATAATAAATACGACATAACATGAGAAAAGTACGCGTTCGTTTCGCTCCCAGCCCTACCGGTCCCCTCCACATTGGTGGTGTCCGCACGGCTTTGTACAACTACCTCTTTGCTCGTCAGCATGGCGGCGACATGATTCTCCGCATTGAGGACACCGACCAAACCCGCTTTGTCCCCGGTGCCGAGGACTACATCATCGAGGCCCTCGATTGGTTGGGCATTAAGTTTGATGAGGGTGTCCACCTAGGCGGTCCCTTCGGTCCCTACCGTCAGAGCGACCGCAAGCCCCTCTACCGCCAGTATGCTGACCAGCTGCTTCGCGACGGTTGGGCTTACTATGCTTTCGACAAGCCCGAAGCCCTCGATGCCAAGCGCAAAGAGTATGAGGCTCAGAAGAAAACTTTCCAGTACGACTGTAACACGCGCCTCAGCATGGAGAACAGCCTTTCGCTGCCTGCCGACGAGGTGCAACGCCGTATTGAGAGCGGCGACCCCTATGTGGTGCGCTTTAAGTTTCCCGACGATATCGACATCACGGTTCACGACCTTATCCGTGGCGATGTTACCATGAACAGCCGTCTGCTTGACGATAAAGTGCTTTTTAAGTCTGACGGCATGCCCACCTACCATCTCGCCAATATCGTTGACGACCACCTTATGGAGATTTCCCACGTTATCCGTGGCGAGGAATGGCTCCCTTCAGCTCCCCTGCACGTCATGCTTTACAAAGCTTTTGGCTGGGAGGACACCATGCCCTTCTTCGCCCACCTGCCTCTATTGCTTAAGCCCGACGGCAATGGCAAGCTCAGCAAGCGCGACGGCGACCGCCTCGGTTTCCCCGTCTTCCCCCTTGACTGGAAGAACCCACAAACGGGCGAGATGAGCAGCGGCTACCGCGAGCAGGGCTACCTGCCCGAGGCCGTGGTCAACATGTTGGCCTTGCTTGGATGGAATCCCGGCAACGACCAGGAACTGATGTCTATGGACGAGCTCATCCGGCTTTTCAGCATCGAGCATATCAGCAAAAGCGGTGCCAAGTTCAATGTTGAGAAGGCCAAATGGTTCAACCACGAATACCTGCAACAATGCAGCAACGAGCGCTTGGCCGACATGTTCCAACCCCAGTTGCAGGAGCATGGCGTTAATGCTTCGCGCGACTATGTGGTCAAAGTGGTAGGCATGATGAAAGAGCGTCTCAACTTCCCGCAGGAGTTGTGGGATCAGACCCACTATTTCTTTGTCGCTCCCACACAGTACGACCCCAAAGCCGTCAGCAAGCGTTGGAAACCCGGCATGCCGAAGCACATCGCCCAAGCCATCCATATTCTCCAAACCGTTCCCTTTGAGTACGATGCCATCCATCAGGCCCTCCTTGAGGATTACATAAAAGGCAACGAGCTCAACATGGGACAAATAATGAATTCCATCCGTTTGGCTGTGGTGGGCACTACGGTGGGTCCTGACATGATTACCCTCATCCTCACCATAGGTAAAGAGGAAACCATCGCTCGCCTCCAACGTGCCATCGACACCCTCGGCGAAGTAGAACAATAAGATAGAGTTGAAAGTTTAGAGTTTATAGTTGAAAGTTGTAAGCAATTTTAAAATCGTGCAATAAACACATGCTCTAATCCTTTAATGCTTCATAAAACGTAATAATAAAATAAAATGAATCAATAATATATAATAGTTACCATGGAAACCAACCAAGAACTCAACACCCCCGTCGACGACACCCCCGTCGCCCCTGTCCAAAACGATACCGAAAACAATGGGCAACGTCCCGCCGAACCCCAGCACATGCAGGATCAGCCCTCTTATAGTGCCATGCCCACCCAGCCGGTCAGCCGTGGCAACAAAGGTCTGCTTGCATGCAACCTTGTGCTCCTCGTGGGTCTCATCCTCCTCTACATCTTCCATTTCACCGGCATCGGAGCCAAAAGTCCCAACAAAGTCAACCCCAACGCCTCCATGCCCGTCATTGCCGAGGATGGCCAGCTAAAGATAGCTTTCGTCGACAGCGACTCCCTCTTGGCTAAGTACGACTATGCCCGCGACCTTGAGGCCGAACTCAACGCCTTCAAGGAGGCTCAGGAGAAAAGCTACCAGCAGCAGATGACCAAATTTCAATCCGACTACCAGAACTACCTCAAGACCGGTGAGAACATGACCCTCACGCAACAGCAGGAAACCGAGGCCCAGCTTAAACAGCGTGCCGACAAGCTTGCCACCCTTGAGCAGGAACTCAGCGCCAAGATTCTTCAGAAACAGATGGACTCCAACATCGAACTTCTCAACCGCATCTTTGCCTACGTTCGCGAATACAATGCCGACAACCAGCAGTTCGACATCATCCTCCGCAAAACTTTCAACGACAGCCCCACGCTCTATATGAATCCCGCCATGGACATCACCAATGAGATCATCGACGGCCTCAATAAAGAGTACAAGACTGTCAAGTCCAAAAAGAAATAACGTTTCCCCTTCATGACCATCCAAGAATTCCAGCAGCTCATTGCCGACGGTCAGCCTCTCAACCGTCCCGACATTGTCGCCTTCATGCGCCAGCAAACCCTTGAGGCGCAGCGTATCACCTGCCTTTACAATACGGGGTTCCATGTACCTGCCGAGCGGCGTGAGATGCTCAGCAGCCTCTTTGGCTACGAGCTTGACGAGACCGTCATCATCAACCCGCCCTTCAGTACCGACTTCGGCCGCAATCTCCACATTGCCCCGCGGGTTTTCATCAATGCGGGTTGCCAGTTCCAAGACCAAGGGGGCATTTGGATAGGCGAGGGGTGCCTCATTGGTCCCCAGGTGGTCTTTGCCACCCTCAACCACGGCTTCCCAGCTGCCGACCGTCAGAGCCTTTACCACAAACCTATCCATGTGGGCAAGAATGTTTGGATTGGAGCCCATGCCACCATCCTTCAGGGGGTCACCATAGGCGACAACGCCGTCGTGGCTGCCGGGGCTGTGGTCAACAAGGATGTCCCCGCCAACACCATTGTAGGGGGTATTCCCGCCAAACCCATCAAGACAATTCCTGAGTAAACCTACCTGTCCATACCCCCTCTTCCCAAAGTATGTCGCTATCCAACCCAACTATCCACACGGTCAGTCACTTCAAGGCAGCTCTTTTCGACCTCGATGGCACCCTCCTCGACACCGAAAGTCTCTACACTCAATTCTGGGGTCGGGTGGGCAGGCGGTACTATCCCCAGTTGCCCGACTTTGCCCAGCGCATCAAAGGCACCACTTTGTTGGATATCCAGGCAAAATATTTCCCCGATGCTGATAAGTTTGAGCAGGTTGTGCAAAAACTTTACGAGTGGGAGTCCTCAATGCCATATCGTTTTTTCCCAGGAGCCCTTGCCCTTATGCGTGACCTGCGCGCGCACCACGTCAAGCTTGCCTTGGTCACCAGTTCTAATCAAGACAAGCTTCGCCATGTCAAAGAGCAGATGCCCCATTTTCCCCATCTGTTCGACCGCATCCTCACGGCAGAGGACTTTGCTGCCTCCAAACCCAATCCCGACTGCTATCTCAAAGCGGCCGAAACACTTGGTTGTCAGCCCATGGAGTGTGTGGTTTTTGAAGATGCCTTTTCAGGACTCGACGCAGGCATGGCGGCAGGCATTTTTACCTTTGGCATGGCAACCAGCAACGCGGCGGATGCCATCCGGTCGAGGTGTAGCTATGTGCTGGATGGATTTGAAGACCTTGACTATGCGAAAATTTGCCACATCATTGGGGCACAATAGCAGTTTGGCACTTTTTAATATGCTTGCTACCTTGAAAGTTAGTGATGCTACAGACTCAAAAAAAGCTCAGAAAGTATGATGGTTTGGAAAAAAATAGTATTTTTGCAAATTATTTGAGAACAATTCATCTTATTATTAATCACAAATAAAAATTACTGTACAATGAAAAAAAGAATTTCTTTTATGCTGATGGCCTTAGTGGCCATGTCCATGTTCTTTGGCGCTTGTAAGAAAGACAATGCCGACCTGATTCTGGGCACTTGGAATATCAACGGTGATAAAACCTATGTGATCGAGGCTTATGATGACATGGCTGATACCTCCTACTTAAGCGATGAACAAGGCGCTCTTGCATCCTTAACATTTTATGCCGATGGTAATGCAGTTGCCAAAACTACTGGTGAGAATGGTAATGAAGAGACGATGAGCTTTACCTACACTGTCAACGAAAACGCTCTCGTCTGGAACCTCGATGGCGAGGCAATGAGTTTCACCATCGATAAGCTCACCAAGAAAGAGCTCATTTTCGGTTACATTGAGCAACAAGAATTCGATGGTCATGTGATGAAGATGACCGTCCATTTCGAGATGTATAAATAACTGCTCAGCAGGTAGCAAAGAAAAAAGGAAGAGCCCTCGCAATGACGGGCTCTTCCTTTTCCTTTTTTCATTATCACTACCCCATTGAGGGCTATTTGGGGTGGTTGCTGAGATTTGTTGGTTGTTTTTGTCTTTTTGATAGATTTTTTTCGTATTTTTGCAATTTGTTTTGAACGATATGATGAAAGACATTGATAAGCTTATAGTTGTGGGAGACAGGGTTTTGATTAAGCCCAACGATGCCGTTGACCGTACCCACAGCGGTCTGTATCTGCCTGCGGGTTACAAGGATAAGGAGAATGTGCAGTCGGGCTACATCGTGAAATGTGGCCCCGGTTACCCTTTGCCCGACGTGGAGGAGGGGGAGTCGTGGAACCGCCAAGAGCGGGCTCCGCGCTACCTGCCGCTTCAGGTACAGCCGGGCGACTTGGCCCTGTTCTTACAAAAAAATGCTATAGAGATTAAGTACAACAACGAAAAATATTTTATCGTCCCCCAGAGTGCCATCCTGATGGTAGAGCGCGACGATTTTTAAAACATCATTTCAACAAAGTTATGACTTCTAACGAAATACGCAGTCAGTTCCTGCAGTTCTTCGAGGGCAAGAACCATCATGTAGTAGCCAGTGCCCCCATGGTCGTGAAGAACGACCCCACCCTTATGTTCACCAATGCTGGCATGAACCAGTTTAAAGACATCTTCTTGGGCAATGCCAATGCGCCTTATCCTCGTGCCTGCGACGCTCAGAAGTGTCTGCGTGTCAGCGGCAAGCACAACGACCTGGAGGAGGTCGGACACGATACCTACCATCACACCATGTTTGAGATGTTGGGCAACTGGTCGTTTGGCGACTACTTTAAGAAAGAGGCCATTGCCTATGCGTGGGAATTTCTCACCGAGGTGATGCATATTGACAAAAGCAATCTTTACGTAACCGTTTTTGGTGGTGACAAGGAGGAAGGTTTGGCAATGGATACAGAGGCTTACGACTTCTGGAAGGAGCATATTGCTGAAGACCGCATCTTGAAGGGTTCGAAGAAGGACAACTTCTGGGAAATGGGCGACCAAGGCCCTTGTGGCCCTTGCAGCGAGATTCATGTGGACCTGCGTGACGAGGCCGAGAAAGCCAAGGTGCCTGGTGCCGAGCTGGTGAATAAGGACAACCCCTTGGTGATTGAAATATGGAACTTGGTGTTTATGCAATTCAACCGCCTTGCCAACGGCACCCTGGAACCGCTGAAGGCTAAACATATCGATACCGGCATGGGCTTCGAACGCCTCTGCATGGTGATGCAGGGCAAACGCTCGAACTATGACACCGATGTCTTCCAACCCCTCATTCAGGAGATTGCCAAGAAAGCCGGCAGGACTTATGGCCAGCAAGAGGAGGCCGACGTGGCAATGCGCGTGATTGCCGACCACCTGCGTGCAGTTTCCTTCAGCATTGCCGACGGCCAGCTGCCCAGCAATGCCAAGGCCGGTTATGTCATCCGCCGCATTCTGCGTCGTGCGGTGCGCTACGGCTATACTTTCCTAGGTTTCCGTCAGCCCTTCATGCACGAGTTGGTGGACACCCTGGTGGACCAGATGGGGCACCAGTACAAAGAACTGTCTCAGCAGCGCGACCTGATACACCATATTATAAAGGAAGAAGAGCAGTCGTTCCTGAAAACGCTTGCCAATGGCATCAACCGTTTTGAGGATTATGTTGCCTCTCATGCCCAAGATGGCAAGCATGTGATTGACGGAGCCTTTGCTTTTGAATTGTTTGACACCTACGGTTTCCCCGTTGACCTCACCCAGCTGATGGCCGCCGAGAAGGGTTGGAAAGTGGATATGGAAGGTTTCAAGAAAGGGTTGGCCGAACAGAAAGAGCGTTCGCGCGCTGCCGCTGCCGTGGAAAACGATGACTGGGTGGAACTGCTGCCGGGCGTGAATCAGGAGTTTCTGGGTTACGACCAATTAGCAGCAGAGGTGAAAATCGTTCGTTACCGCCACGTGAAGGTGAAAGAGAAGGAGTTCTACCAGTTGGTTCTTGACCGCACTCCCTTCTATGGCGAGTCGGGCGGACAAGTGGGTGACAAAGGCGTGCTGACACATGTGTCGGGCGAAGAGGTGGCTGTGGTAGACACCAAAAAGGAAAACAACCTCATCGTGCATATAGTCAACCAACTGCCCGAGCACTTAGATTCCACCTATACCGCCAAGGTCAATGCCCAGCGTCGCACCGCCATCGAGTGCAACCACAGCGCCACCCACCTGCTGCACAAGGCGCTGAGAAAAGTCCTTGGCAATCATGTTGAGCAAAAGGGTTCGAGCGTTGACGACCAGCGCCTGCGTTTCGACTTCTCGCATTTTGCCAAACTGACCCATGAAGAACTGAGGCAGGTAGAGCATTTGGTGAATGAAGACATACGCAGCGCCATTGCCCTCGAGGAACACCGTGCCATGCCCATTGCCGAAGCTCAGCAATTGGGTGCCATGGCTCTCTTTGGCGAGAAATACGGCGAGCGGGTGCGTGTGGTAAAATTCGGCGACAGCATTGAGTTCTGTGGCGGCACCCATATATCGAACACCGGCCGCATAGGCATGTTGCGCATCGTCAGCGAGGGCGCCATTGCTGCCGGCATGCGTCGTATTGAGGCGGTGACAGGCGAGGCGGCTGAGCGATATGTCGACAGCATGCAGGATATGCTGGATGGCATCCGCGAGCTGTTCAGCAGCAAAGATTTGGTGGCTGCAGTAAGAAAATCTATCGACGACAACGCTGTGCTCCGTGCCCAAGTCGAGCAGTTCCACAAGGAGAAAATGCAGGAGCTGGGCAAAAAGGTTGCCGCTCAACTGAAAGAGAACCCCGTCATGGTGAAGCGTGTCGACTTTGAGCTCAACCAGCTTCGTGACGTGATGCTTTCGCTTCGCACACAGTTCCCCGACATGGCCGTGGTACTGGGCAGTACGTTTGGCGACAAGCCCTCTCTGCTGGTGGCGTTGGGTCAAAACCGTGTGGATGCTGGTAAGAATGCCGGCAACATTGTGCGCACTGCCGGCAAGGAAATGCAAGGCGGTGGCGGCGGTCAACCCGGATATGCCACGGCTGGTGGTAAAAACCTGGCAGGCCTGGACGCTGCCATGAAGGTGGCTGCAGAAATGGTCTAACGTTCTTTCTGATAATCCTAAAAAATAAGAAATCCCCGAGGAGTCTTTCTCGGGGATTTCTTTTATTAGGCATTTCTATTCAGGTGACATCTATTAATTGCCTCGAAGAGGCAAACTCTCAATAACAAGTGAACTTAGGTTCTATTTATCAAGAATTAGAGAATTTGAGAATTTGCAAATGTCCTTTATTGAATCCATAAAGATACTTGATAAATCCATCACCTCAAAAGCAAAACTGTGCCTTTCACACGGGTAGTAGAAACGCTGCCTGCGCGGGTATAGGTAATGACGTAGGGGTAGGCACCTGTGGGCAGGGCAGTCCCGTTGTGAGAGCCGTCCCACTGGAAATGCTGGTCGTCACTTTCATAAACGATGAGGCCGCGGCGGTTGTAAATGGCTATGTGGAAGCGATCCAGGGGGCTTGGGCAGATGACGAAGAACCGGTTGTTCTCGTTCTTGTTGGGCGTGAAAACATTGGGACGATAGAAACCGAAGGTGTCCACCTCAATCCAGAACGTGGTGTCGACATAGCAGCCCACGGAGTTGAAACTGCGCAAGGTGACCCAGTTGGAGCCGGGAACGTAGATGTCGAAATGGTGTGTGACCGTCTGGCCGGTGCTGGAACCTCCATCGCCAAAGAGCCACTGGGTGTGGTCGCGGTCTTGCGAGTTGTCGGAAAAGTTAACTACGGGTATTTCGGTGTCAATGTAATGGGGACTATACTCGAAGTCGAGGGTGGGGACGGAGACTTTCTGCACAAGAAAGTCGATGGCGGCAATGTCGCAGCTGTCGGCAGCATAGCCAATGAGGTAGTAGCGGGTGTCTTGGGTGGGCGAAACGGTGATGGTTTGGTTATGCTCCTGTCCGTTGAGCGAGGGGTCGGCTGGGACGGCATACCACAGATAGTACTGGGCACCACTGCCCGTCAGGGTGCAGGTGCTGTCGGGACAGATGCGGCCGTTGGCGGGGTGGGCTGTAATCTTGGAGGTGAGCAGGTGCACGTTCACGCTGTCCCAAACCACGCAGCCCGATGAGGCGATGACCTTCAGCCAGTAGGTGGTGTGGAGTTGGGTGGGACGTGCCGTGAGCACACTGCCTGTGCAAATGGGCGATTCGCCAGGCTGGTCGTGGTGGCGGTACCACTCAAAGCGGCATCCCGTCAAAGGGGTGGAAACGGTGATATGCGTTTCGTGGCCGTTGCATATGATGGTGTCGGGACTGTAAACAAGCTCGGGGTCATGGAAGAAATAAATGGTATCGTAGAGGGTGTCGCTGCATCCTGACTCATTGGTGGTGATAAGTATAAAGGGATTTTCAAATTCGGTGAAAACTTTACGAACCACGCTGGTCGAGGCGAGGCTGTTGCCCAACGAGTGGCTGTCGATGGTGTCGTCGGCAAACTCCCAGCGGCGGCTGACGATGTTTTCGGTCAGGTCGGTGATAGTAGCCGTGTCGCCCTCACAGAGGGTGCGTTTGTCAATGCTGATTTGGTTGTCAGGAGGCATCATGGGTTGGACGATGAAAGTCTTGGAAGTATAGCAGGTGGAGTCCTCGGTATACATGGAGAGTGTGACGGCATGGTTGCGGGTGTCGGAAAAAGTGAACCGTGCCGTGGAGCCGCGCACTACGCCAATGACGGGCGTTTCGTCGGAGCTGCCGTCGTGCACAGTCCATGTGGTGATGCTGTCAACAATAGTCGGGGCACCCTGTCCCTGGAAGGGAACGCGTCCCAATCCCTCGAAAGTGACGGTACTGTCGCAGTTGTCCGTAAAATGGGCATTAATGATGGGCTTGGTGTTGCTGACGGTGGCGTAGACCGTCGACTCAAATGGCATGTCGGGGTTCATGGCGGAGGTCATGATGCACTTATAGGTGGTAGTGCCCACCGTGTCGCCGGTATTGGTAATAAAGTCGTTGAGTCGCGAAACGTATATGTTGCTGGCACTGGTGGGGGAAACCAAGCGGAATGGCACATTGGCCATCACATCGGGATTGCTGGTGTTGCCGCTATAGCCGTTGTCGGCCACATACCATGTGTAGGAAATCAGGTCGGCCGGAGCGCGCAGGGTGTCAACGGCATCCGACTCGCCGCCAGGGCAGCCCGAGGTGGTGATGGACATAGGCTGGCAGTTGCCTGCTATGTAGGCATAGATGGGGTCAACGTTGTAAATACAGTCCGACGTGTACATTTCAACGCGCACCGAGTCGTAGATATAATCAATGAGACTGATGGCAACGCGGGTCCAATCCTTGTAGCAGTAGCCGCAATAGGTGGCACCCGACGCACCTCCCGGCCTGCCCTCAATCCACGGAGCGGGCAGGGCACCCGAGAAGGAGGGAGCGGGCACATTGTAGAAAAGGGCAGGGGTCAGGGGCTGGTTGTTCCACTGTCCGTTGGCGTTCTTACCCACCACACGGATAGAAAATTCGCCCGCCTGCTGTGGGGTGTGGGTATATTTGCGCGCCACGATAGCATAGTCGATAAAGAGCAGCGCGTTCTGCGAGTTGACGCGCATGGTGTAGTAGAGTGCCTCGGCACCCTTGTCGTTGCCATTGTCGTTGATGTTGTTCACACATTGTCCCGTCGAACGCATATCGCCCAGCCTGATACTGGTGCTGTGGTTGGGTGGGATGCGTTGCATGCCCTGGCCCGTAGAGTTGATGGTAAACTCGTCCAGGCCGGCATCGGCCGAGGTGTAGATGGTGAAGCGGTGGTCGTTGGCATCGGAGAACGTGTGGGCGCATCCGGTGCCCGGATAGGTACCGCAGGTGTACTGGCAATAGCCCGAATAGTAGGAGGGCGACAGAATGTTGGCACCCCTAATGGGGGTCTTGTTGGGTCTGGCACAGGTGCTCAGAATATTGTTGCCTGTGCTGCCACCCGAACCCGACACGCGGTCTCCCACACGTGCCGACCATGAGCCGGAACCGCCTGGTGTAGAATTGAAATTGGTGGGATTGTGCAATCCCGGACAGGCATTGTTGGGTTGGGCATGGATGGCTGTGAGTCCGAGGCCCAGCAGGATAAAGAATAGGACGCTCCGTTTCATATCTTTATGTTTTTATTTTTTTAATGTCATTATTTGTTTTGACACAATAATATATATTATGCTGCAATCACGACTATTATTTATGATTTTTTAACAGATATAGGTCGGTTTAGGAATCACCCTCACACCCTCCGTCCCAACTCGGGCAGGATGTCGGCCTTCCACTCCACAAAGTCGCCGGCCATGATGTGTTGGCGGGCCTGGCCCACCAGCCATAGGTAGAACGTGAGGTTGTGGATTGAGCAGATCTGCAGTCCCAAAATCTCTTCGGCGCGAATCAGGTGGTGCAGGTATGCCAAGCTATACACGCGGTCGCACTCAGCGTGGCTGTCGGGGTCGATAGGCTCAAAACAGCTCTCCCATTTTTTGTTCTTGATGTTGATGGTGCCGTGGGGTGTGAACAGCAGGCCGTTGCGGCCGTTGCGGGTAGGCATCACGCAGTCAAACATATCCACTCCGCGTTCGATGCCCTCGAGGAGGTTGGCAGGCGTGCCCACCCCCATCAGGTAGCGGGGCCTGTCCTTGGGCAGGATGGCGTTCACCACCTCTATCATCTCATACATCGTCTCGGTGGGTTCCCCCACAGCCAGCCCCCCTATGGCATTGCCGTCGGCCCCCTTGGCGGCGATATATTCGGCCGACTGGCGCCTGAGGTCGGCATATTTGCAGCCCTGCACGATGGGGAAGAGGCTCTGCTGGTAACCATAGAGGGGCTCCGTCTCGCCAAACCGTTGGCAGCAGCGGTCCAACCAGCGGTGGGTTAGCTCCATGGCCTTCTTGGCATAACGGTAGTCGCTCTCACCCGGGCAGCACTCGTCAAAAGCCATCATTATGTCGGCCCCAATCACGCGCTCAATGTCCATCACCCTTTCGGGCGTGAACAGGTGTTTCGAGCCGTCGATGTGCGAGCGGAAAGTGCATCCCTCCTCCTTAATCCTGCGGTTGTCGGCAAGCGAAAACACCTGGAACCCCCCGCTGTCGGTCAGCAGCGGCCGTTCCCAACCGCCCAGGCCGTGCAGGCCGCCGGCAGCCCTGAGGATATCAAGCCCCGGCCGCAGGTAGAGGTGGTAGGTGTTGCCCAGTATTATTTTCGCGTCGACATCCTCACGCAGCTCGCGCTGGTGCACCGCCTTCACGCTGCCCTGTGTGCCCACGGGCATGAAGATGGGTGTGGGTATATCGCCGTGGTCGGTATGGATGATACCCGCGCGCGCGTTCGTCCTCTTGTCGTAGCCTATAATGTCAAATTTCATAATTAGCAACCTCTCAGTGTGTCAGATATGATAGTTATCAACAGACGGTTAATATTTCAATGTGCAAAGATACAAAAAAAATCGAAAATATTATATATTTTTGCAACTTGGTTAATTCATCAACAAAATGGACTTTTCTCATATATTGACAGAGCCTTACATCCTTACGCTCACCATCCTCATGGCGGCAAGTCTCATCATCTTGTGCATTTATTATGCCATCTTCCATTTCCGTGTGGGCCGTTACAAAGGTCCCAAAAAGAAAAACACAGCCCCTGCCACCTCCAGCCCCTGCCCGCCCGTCTC
>JAEEHQ010000066.1 GCA_016280915.1 Bacteroidales bacterium | reverse complement strand
TCACTTTCAGACGACTTCATCCTCTTTGTCCAGACTGAACTAAACCTTCGCCCTAGAAAAAATTTGGATTATTCTTCCCCGAAACAAAAATTCTTACTATCTTTGCACAACAGTGTTGCACTTCAAGGTTGAATCTATAGAGTAGTGGATTTCGTCCCCACCGCAATAAAATAGCGACAATTGCGTTATTGCAGGAAATATCTGCTTTATGGGGCGTCTCACTAATTTCTTTCATCGAAACCATGACACCTTTTGGTACAAGGTGATGCCAATTGTCAACCTGCTGTTGGTGTTGCTCTGTATTTGGGGAAATAGTGTTACCAATGCGGGCTTCTGTCGCCCAGTGCTATGGGCGGCTGTGGTGCAAGGTATCAGTTTTGTCAACATCATCACCTTCACATGGCTGGAGCGCACTCGCTTGCGAGGGTTGAATGCCCTGCTATGTGGCATCAGTACGGGCGTTTATACCTATTGGTGTCTGTTCCTCGGCGGCTGGGTGGTGGTGATGCCTGTGCCTCTATGGTTCTTATTGCTCTTGGTGTGGCGCAACCTTGTCAACCCTGTGGCAAAAGGTATTCGTCTTTGGTATGTAGTGGGGATGTTGCTTTGTGTCCTCTTAGCTCTTGGCGCAGGGAAATCGTATCGTGCTTCGTGCGATGCGTATGATAGGGGAGAAGTGCCCGACCGCAATCCCATGACCGAGCGCATCGCCGGTATGCACTTCCTATACCATACTAGTTTCTGCATCTACGACGGCTGGCGCCCACCCCTGCACGACCCCGCCATGGTGCTAGGCATGAGGCTGAACAAGGGCAGAGACCCACTCGGTGGAATGAAACTAAAAGACAGGGTGGCCCTCTACCATAACATGTACCCCGACCGCTCCGTCAAGTCGCGCTGTGCCTGCTGCCGTGAGTCAGAGTGCAACGGCTACTTCACCGACACCCTTTGGGAGACGGAAACCGCTGAATAGCCGAGGACGTATTTCGGTAAAACTGCACACTATACTGAGCAGAAAATGTAAAAATCTGCACGTCGAAGTGTGCAATTTTGTTTTTTTTCGTATCCGTTGCGGCAGATTTGCAATCTGACGCAAAATATTATAAGGATTTTCAATCCGTAATACAAGAAACCTTCTGCGTTTTCCGCAAAAAACAAGCTTTAGCTTGCCCAAACCATTCTGCGTTTTATGCGCTTTCCGCGAGACATCAACCCCGCGCCAGCCATTCATGATTAATCCAGTTCCAAATCTTTGTCGCGATCTCCTCGTTTTCTTCTCGTTTTCTTCTTGCTATCTACACTTTTGAACGAACGAGAATGTGCCAATCAATTGTATGATTTATAGTAAGATGTATTAATGCAACAGAAAAGGGTGCCTTGTAGGTACCCTTTTCTTAAAGACAACCACTAAAAAAGCACGTATGAACTTTATTAGGTTGCCTAAATGTGATATTAATCAGATGAATTAGAGTCGTTTCATCTTAATTACGATGGTCATTTTTGCCGTGTCCATCTCCTCAGTATAGGTGATGTTGCATTCTTTTTTGTTGAGTTTGTCGATGGTGTAGACCATGGCATAGTCATCATCAACAATGGTCAACTTGTCGCCATCGATAGACCATGTGCCATTATCCTCAGATTCATCGTACTCAGAGACATACGTGAGCGAATAGGTGTGGTCGTCCTTAAAGGTCATCTTGACGATATCACCCTCTTCGAGCATGGATTCAGTCCGGATTTGTTGACCGTCATTATACTCGGTGTAAGTTACTTCGGTTTCCTGCCAGGTACCGATAATCAGGTCTTCATTGCTCTTGGAGCATGATACCATAGCCATTGAGAAAAAGGATGCCATCAGGACTAATAATACTTTTTTCATTTTGTTTAAGATTTGTAGTGAATAATAAAATGATTAAAACTTCCTATTGATTACTTTTGTTTAAATAACACATTGAATATTAAACACTTGTTATATAACCATAATTTCTTTCTTTTGTTTCTTGAGTGCAAATATACAAATTATTTTTAAAATGAAAAATTTCTAATCGGCCAAATGACCGATTGGGGTTGAAACAACGTGACTGGATAAAAGTGGTTTTTATTACCCACAATGCTGATTATTGAAAATCTTTTTGTATTTTTGCATGATAATTTAGGGCGGGGCAGGGAGGTTTAAGTCCTAAGTATAAAGTAGTTTTTTAGTTTTGATTATGTTCGACGACACTTATCATACTTTAGCGGCTCCATCCGAGGGGCTATACAAGGAAAAAGGGAGCAAGTTTCTGGCCTTTGCCTACCCTGTGCGCACCACCGAGGAGGTGAAGCAACACTTGGAGGCTCTGCGCAAAGAGTACTATGACGCACGGCACCATTGCTATGCCTATATCTTAGGGCCCACGAAGGATGCATACCGCATGGTGGACGACGGGGAACCCTCAGGCACCGGTGGTCGCCCCATACACGGCCAGCTCCTTTCGGCCGACCTGACGGACACGCTCATCGTGGTGGTGCGTTATTTTGGGGGCGTGCTGCTGGGAGCCTCGGGCCTGGCCAACGCCTATAAGGCAGCGGCACGTGATGCCATAGCCAACGCCACCATCAAGGAATGCACCATCGACGTGACCTACCGGCTGCACTTTGAGTACCCACTGATGAACGATGTGATGCGCATCATCAAGGACTTTAACCTGGTGCCCACCCATCAGGACTTCAACCTCGACTGCCGCATGGAAGTGAGCGTGAGGCAGTCGCAGAGCAACAGGCTCTACGACGCTTTGGCCAAACTGCACGGAGTGAGGATTGAAAACTGAATCCTTCAAAAAATGAAAAATAAGAACTAAACCAACCACTACTCACAATTATATAATTTCTATCAACTCTATAATTATTCTATCAACTCTATAATTTTTCTATCAACGCTAAACCACCACTGGCTGACTGATGATACAAAAAGAAGAAATACTGAAACAACTGAACGACTCGCAGCGCGAGGCGGTAGAGTGCTCCGAGGGTCCCGTGATGATTATTGCAGGGGCCGGATCGGGCAAGACGAAGACTTTGACCCACCGCATTGCTTATCTGATAGAGGAGGGGGTGGACCCCTTCAGCATCCTGGCGCTGACTTTCACTAACAAGGCCGCCAACGAGATGAAGGAGCGCATCATCAAGCTGGTGGGCAGCGAGGCCCGCAACATCTGGATGGGCACGTTCCACTCGGTCTTTGCCCGCATCCTGCGGTCCGAGGCTCAGCGGCTGGGTTACATCCAGTCTTTTACCATCTACGACAACGACGACAGCAAGTCGGCCATCAAACAGATTGTAAAAAACCTGAACCTCGACCCCAAGACCTACAGCCCCGGCATCGTGCTGGGTCGTATCTCGATGGCCAAAAGCAACCTGATGGGACCTGAAGACTATGCCAGCAACCCTGAGATACAACAGGGCGACAAGGACGGCCATAGACCTTTGATAGGCGAAATCTACAAGCTCTACAACAAAAGGCTGCGCACCGCTATGGCGATGGACTTTGACGACCTTCTGTTCAACATGAACGTGCTGTTGCGCGATTTCCCCGATGTGCTGCTGAAATACCAGAACCGCTTCAAGTACATCATGGTTGACGAGTACCAAGACACCAACTATTCGCAATACCTGATTGTGAAGAAACTTGCAGCGCGTTTCCAGAATATCTGCGTGGTGGGCGACGATGCCCAAAGCATCTATGCTTTCCGCGGTGCCAACATACAAAACATTTTCAATTTCCGACGCGACTATCCCAACCTCAATCTCTTCAAGCTGGAGCAAAACTATCGCTCGACCAAGGTGATTGTGAATGCTGCCAACTCGGTGATTGCCAATAATAAGGAACAGATAAAGAAAGAGATTTGGACAGACAATGCCCAGGGCAACCGCATCAAACTGATACGCGCCATCGACGAACGCGACGAAGGCCGCCAGGTGGCCGATGCTATCGAGCAGGCCCACTTGGGCGAAGACCTGGATTACAAGTCATTTGCCATCCTTTACCGCACCAACGTGCAGTCGCGTGCTATCGAGGAGGCCCTACGGAGAGCCAATATTCCTTACCGCATTTACCAAGGACTCTCCTTCTACGGGCGCCGCGAGATTAAAGATGTGCTGGCCTACATGCGATTGGTCATTAACAACTATGACGAAGAGTCGCTGCTGCGTATCATCAACTATCCAGCCCGCGGTATCGGTCAGACCAGCATGGACAAAATACGCATTGCTGCCGCCGACAACGACGTGGCTATATGGACGGTGATGGAAAACCTGCCCAGTTTCGGGCTGGCCATCAACAGCAGCACGGCTCAACGGATAGGGGAGTTTGTGATGATGATAAAGCGTTTCTCAACGATGCTGAACAGCATGAATGCCTATGAGCTGGCCAAGAAGATTGTCTTTGGTTCTGGCATCATGACCGCTCTGAAAGAGGATGACGACCCCGACAACGCCAACCGCATTGAGAACATCGAGGAGTTGCTGAACGGTGTGAAGGAGTTCTGCGACAAGGAGGCCCAATTTGCCGAGAGCGAGGAAAACGAGGAAAACGAGGTGCCGCAAGAGGGTGCCGCAGGCACTGAGGCGCAACCCAAGACCCTCGACCAATTCCTTCAGCAAGTGCTGTTGCTGACCTCGGAGGACAAGGGCGAAGACAAGGATGCCGACAAGGTGGCCATGATGACCATACATGCTGCCAAGGGGTTGGAGTTTCCCTTTGTCTTTGTGGTGGGGATGGAGGAGAACCTCTTCCCCTCTCAGCTGTCCACCTTCACCCGAGAGGAGTTGGAGGAGGAGCGTCGCTTGTTTTATGTGGCTTTGACGCGTGCCGAGCGGCAGCTGACGCTCACCTTTGCCATGACACGCTACCAGTACGGAAGGTCGGACACGCAGGAGCTGAGCCGTTTTGTGAAAGAGATTGACCCACAATATTTAGAAATGCCCAAGTTGCAGAGACAGTTTCCTAAGGTGGGTGAGCTGCCACGGGCATTTGCCGACATCAAGGGGGTGAAATGGTCGCAAGAAACCGAACGGAGCTTTAAACGGAAGGAGGACGGCAGCTCCTCTCCCCGCAAGCTGACACCCAAGAAGAACGCCACACCCAAAGGACCCACGGCCATGAACGCTCCGTCGGAGATTAATGCCATACAGGTGGGAATGAGAGTGCAACATGCTAAGTTCGGCATAGGCAAAGTGCTCAACATCGAGGGGGAAGGCAAAGACCGCAAAGCGGTGGTCTTTTTCGAGAACATCGGGCAGAAGACTTTGCTGCTGGCTTTCGCCAAGTTGACAATAGTGGGATAAGTGATAGTAAAATAATAACATATAACAATGAGAAGTAAAAATGGAAGTAAAAGTGGAAGTTAAAATGGATACTTCCTCTTTAACTCCCTTTTAATTATCACTTATCGTTACACCTTATTTTTTATCGTTACTATAAACAACCATCATGAGAGTAGTTATACAACGATGCACCGAGGCCTCAGTAACCATTGGGGGCCAAAATAAGAGTTCAATTGGAAAGGGGATGATGATTCTCTTGGGCATAGAAGATGCCGATGGCGAAGACGACATTGACTGGCTGTGCCGAAAGATAGTGGCTCTGCGTATATTTGACGATAAAGACGGGGTGATGAACCTGCCCATCACGGATGTGGAGGGCAGCGGCATACTGCTGGTGAGCCAGTTTACCCTGATGGCCAGCACAAAGAAAGGCAACCGTCCAAGCTATATACGTGCCGCAAAACCCGATGTGGCGATACCTATCTACGAGAAGTTTATCGCCCGACTGGAACAGGCGTTCGGCAAGCCTATCGCCACGGGCGTGTTCGGTGCCGATATGCAGGTGGCGCTGATCAACGACGGCCCCGTCACCATCATCATTGACAGTACCAATCCTTAAATTCTGCCACTTTCGCCTTGGGCAGCACAATGCGCTCGGGCGTGTCGACCGTCAGACGGATGGTATATTTGCCCAGCAACCACACCGATATGTCCTTGATGGCATGGTGCGCCACGATATATTGGCGGTTCGCTTTGAAGAAATGACGGGGGTCGAGTTGGGCAGCTATCTGTTCTAAGGGTTTGTCGAGAGGGTGCGTGTGTCCGTCGACGGTGAGTGCCACCGAGTTTTTATTATCCAGATAGATGCAGGCAATCTGCTCCACTGCCAGTGGTACTAACTTGTCGCGCACAGGAATAAGAAAGAATTTTTTGTATTGGCGATAGTGCTGGCTGAGCATCTCCAATGCCCGGTGCAAATCGTCGTCGGCAGAAGGCGAGGCGGTGCGTTGACTTAGCTTGTTGAGGGCACGGTGCAAATCGTCGATATTGATTGGCTTGAGCAGATAGTCGATGCTGTTCACCTGAAAGGCCTGAAGGGCATACTGATCGTAAGCGGTAGTGAAGATGATAGGATAGGGCACCTTCACTTGGTCGAAAATTCTGAATGCCAGTCCATCGGCCAGATGGATGTCCATGAACACCACATCGGGTTGAACCCCGTCCGACGGTGGCGAGCAACTCTCCACAGAGCGGAACCACTCCGTCGACTCCTCCACCGTCTGCAAAATGCCTGTCACCTGCATATCGGGAGCTGCCTCGTGCAGTTGTCGCACCAAGTGCTGTGCCGCCATATTTTCATCTTCTATAATTAATGCTGTAGTCATGGCTGGATATAAATCTTTATTTTTCCATTCTCTCTAGGGGTATCTCCACTTCAAAGGCAGTGGCGGTCTGTCTGATGGCGATGTCGCGGTGTAGCACCAGTTGGCACCGCTGGCTTAGGTTGCTGAGACCGATGCTGCCATGGTCGTTATCGTCGGTATCGCTCCTCGGCTGCAAGGGATTGGACACCATGATGCCCAGCTTGCGGCTGTCATTCTCGCCGCTGACACATACGGTCTTGATGGTGACGGAGAGCGGATGGCGGTCGCTGACCACGTTGTGCTGCAGGGCATTCTCCACCAACAGCTGCACGCTGATAGGCACCACTTGGGCCGAAAGGTATTGCGCCTCGATGTGCTTGACCACACGCAGGTTGTTGCCGTAGCGTATCTGCATCATGGCGATAAAATTGTCGGTAAATCGCATCTCGTCTGCCAAGGTCACCCGCCGCTGCTGTTGCATGATGTAGCGGTAGGATTGAGCCAACTGGTGCAGATAGTCGTGGGCGCGGCTGTCGTCGTAGCCTATCAACCCGTCGAGCGTGTTGAGCGAGTTGAATAGGAAATGGGGGTCTATCTGTTTCTCCAGCGCGTCGTATCGGGTTTGAATACTCTCCGTGTGCGTCCGCTCTTCTTCCAGCACCTGCTGCTGGTGGCGGGTGAGGTTGGATAGCAGTATTGTAACCAATATGACGTTCAGCGCCACAAAGCCATCTTTTATGAGGCTGATGTCGATACGTGCATCAATGCCCAAAGAGGGAAACACATGCCTGCCCACCCACATGGAGGCGATGCTGAACACAAAGGCTATGACAAGCGTTCCCACAATGGCCCACACTGTGGTCTGTGCGGTGGCATTGGCTGCGCCTCCGTGCGTCAGCCTTCTGAACAGCCGGAAACAGTAGCCGTAGAGTAGCAACGTCAGCAGCAACAGATGGATGAAGGTGAAGAGCGTGTGCGAGGCCGAGAAGGGGGTGTACTGGCTGAAACGGAGGTCGTCGATATGAACGATGCCCGTGAGTATGACACTGGTCACCAGCGCCAGCAACGCCGCATTGCGGGGTTTGAACGGATGCGCCATGTGCAAGGGCGACAGCGCCGAGAGGATGGGTTTGGGTGTGAGCGACATGCTATCCATAACGTTGCAGCAGCTATATTATTGCACTCATCCTATCCTTAATTTCTTTGCAGCCCGTAGGCAGAGGCAGCTCGTGGCGAAATAGAGCGCCGTTTGAAGCCATAGCATCAGATACTCAAACTTCACCTGCTGCAACGTGGCACCCATCGTGTTGATGCGGATATAGCCCTGTATGCCGTGAGTGGAGGGGAACAGGTAAGAGAAAATCCGCCAAAAACGAGGCATATTGCAGGCTGGCCATACGGCTCCCGACAGGAATAGCAACACCACGCTGAAGAAAATGCAGGTCACTATCCCCGTGTCGCGTTCGCGCACATAGCTGCATATCGTCATGCAGAAGAAAGTGGTCGCTAACATAAACGGTAGCAAGAAGAGGCAGAGCGTGCCCAGGCTCCCAATATGCGGCAGCCCAAATAGGCGTGGCATCAGCACCAAATCAACAGCCACCACGGGCAGATACAGGCACATATATGCCAACGCGCGGCCCATCACCACGCGGGGGCGTCCTTCGTTGCGCAGATGTGGCGGAATCACGCGCATGGTTTGTCGTTCCTCGCGTGTGGTGCCAAACAAAATGCCAATGCCCAGAAACAGCGTTTGGTGTATCACCAGCACCAGCAATGCGGGCACCAGAAAGCTGGTGAATCCACCTGCCGGTGAATAAAGCTTCACATCGTCGTATGGGATTGGCTGCACCAAATCGTCGGCCCCCTCGCCCGTAATGCCTGCCAACGCATAACGCTCCAACTGCACCTGCTCCATCTCGTCCACCAGCACCGCGCTGGCACCCGACAGTACGCTGCGGTAATACAAAAAGCTGCTCATATCGCAGAAAAGGCACACACGGGCGGTCTCCTTGCTCGCCAGCCGGTAGCCGTAGTCGTGCGGGAAAAGCACTATGCCGTTGATGCGCCTCTGCTGCATCAGGCGGCGCGCCTCCGCCATCGTCGTACAATGGTACATCACATTCATCTCAGGAGTGGCATCCAATTTGTGTATAAAGCGTCGGCTAGCCTCGCTGCGCGACTCATCCACCACCGCCACTGGCACATTGCGCACCATCTCGTTCTTATATATCGCTCCAAATATCAACGGATAGATCAGCGTGGCTATAAAAAAAATCAGCACCACCCCCTTGTCGTGTAGCACACGCCTCACCTCAATGACAAAAATATCCCATAAATCCTTCAACAGTTTCATACCTCATCATTTTTTTATTCTAACATCACTCACCAAACGCCATAGCCCTATCACACCCGCTATCCAAAACAGCAACAACCCGCACACCTGCACCCAGCAAATATCCATTCCACAACCAAACAGCGACACCCCCGACACTGCCTTATAATAATGGCGCAGTGGAAACAGTTGGCTCAACGCCTGCAGCGCGGGCGGCATACTGCTGACAGGATAGGAAAAACCCGCCATGGTGAATGCCAAAGTGCCATAGATGGCGGCAAAGCAGGTGGCCAAATGCGGCTCGGCAATCATCCCCGCAAGAAATACACCCGTCGCCTGCATGGCCAGCACCAGCAGCAAGGTGAACAGCACCACCCATCCAAAGCTGCCATGCAGCTCAAAATGGCACCAGCCAAACAGCACCATGTTCCCCACTACACCCAGCACAGCAAACCATAGGGTGTAGGGTGCCATTTTGCCCAGCAGGGCAGCATAGGGCTGTTGGCCAAGCCATTCGGCCAGCGTGCCACTCTTGCGTTCTTTTCCCACCATATACACCGTCAGCAGCAACACCATCAAGCCCAGCATGCCGGGCAGCATGGTGGTTAGCACATAGGGCTGGTAGTTGGCCGTGGGATTGCTTATGAGGTGGCTGTCCAATTCAATGGGCTGAATCAGTCCCATTATCTGCCTCTCGCCATACCCCTTCTTGCGCAGCACCTCGCGTTCCACAGCGCCCGATGCCAGCTTGCTTATCGTTGCCAACGAGCGGTAGCTCAGCGCTCCGCTCAGCAGGTAGGCATTGTTGCTATACAGCACAATATGTGGGCGGGTGAACGACAGCAACTCGTCGTAAGTGCCTTCGGGAATTTCCAGAAAAGCATATATCTCCTGCCGCTGCATGGCTCGGCGGGCTTCGGCGTGGCTGCCATACACCGCCACCACCCTCACACCCTGCGTAGCATTAATCTCATGGCAGAGCCGTCGCGAAAGGTAGCTGCCATCCTCATCCACTATGGCAATGGGCAACCGCTGTGGCTGCCCCTCCTCCATCAGCGTGAGGAAAAAAACGTAGCAGAACACCACGCCCAACGTGGTCAGAATCAAATAACGGCTCTGACCCTCGTAGCGTATACGGTGCAACTCACGCCTTAGCGAACTATAAAAGGCTTTCATCATTCTCAACGTGTTTAGCCTGACCAACCATACAACGCATCATCCAATTCACCTATTTCACAACAATTGCCGTCATGCCGGGGCGCAGACCTTCAATAGGCTCCTGCGGCACCAGCTTCACGTCGAAACTCTTCACATCGTACTGCCCATTGATTTTGGTGGCACGCCACACCGCATACGATGCCATTGCCCTGACATAGGTCACACGGGCAGTGTAAGTTTGTTCGCCCAAGGCCGGAATTCTTATCTCGGCCAACGCACCCACACGCAAGTCGCCCATCATATCCTCGCGCACACTCACCGAAATCCACACATGGCTCATGTCCAGGATCGACATCACGGGCGAGCCCGTGCCAATCAAGTCACTGCGCTTGGCGTAAATCTCAGCCACCTCTCCGTCGCAAGGTGCCAACAGATAGCGGTCTTGCACATACGCCTCCACCTCCCACACGGCACCCTGTGCTTGTTGCACCAATGCATTGGCGGCTTCCTTGTCCTCGTTCTGCGCCCCCTCGCGGGCCATCTCATACTGCAATTTGGCGGCATTCGAGGTTGCCACAGCAGCCTTGTACTGTGCCTCAGCCTCATCACGTTTCTGTGCCGACACCACCTTCTTGTCATACAGTTGCTGCACACGGTCGTACGACTTCTTGGCAATATCAACGCCCACCTCAGCCTTCTGCCACATCTCGTAGGCCGATGCCACCTGTTGTTCTCGGGCACCGTTCTGTGCCTTGCTGCTCTGTGCGGTGGCGGCGGCGCGTGCGGCTCTCGCCTGCTGCATCTTGGCATCCACCTCAGGACTGCTGATATAAGCCAGCGTATCGCCAGCGCGCACTTGTTGACCCTCTTCCACAAAGAGGGTGCTCAAACGTCCGGGCACCTTGTTCGCAACACGATATTCGTCGGCGCACACCTCGCCAGTAATCATTTCGGGCTCAGGCTGGAGGGCAAAGATGCCTATTATTGCCACCACCGCCACCACTGCTATGACCACTCCAATACCCAGCCATAGATTTTTTTGTTCCTTATTCATATCTAAAATAGTAAGAGTTATACATTATCCATTGACTGTCAACGTCGATTCGCCCGTTGCCTGCATCAAATAGAGGTGGTCCAGCCGCAACTCTATCTCGGCATCCAGCACTTCGGTCTTTGCCTTCATCCAGGCAGTTTGCGCTGCCATCAGGTCGGTGCTGCTCACCACCCCGGCTTTGAACGACTCGTCTGCCAGCCGCAAGTTTTCTTCTGCATTGTCCAGGTCGCTCTCGGCCTGCTGCAGTTTTAGGTTTGCCACCTTCAACTGATGGTTCAGGCGGTTCACCTCCAGCCTGATGAGGTTTTTCGACTCCTCTACCTGGTAGGCCGCTTCGGCACGCTTGTGCTTGGCAGCTTTGAGGGCATAGATATCGCCTGGATGGCCCAGCGGAATGTTCACCGCCACACCCGCCGTGAACATTCCGCCAAAGTTGTTTTGATAACCGTTATACAGGTTGGGGTTGCTCACCACGTACGAGCCTGTTGCCACCACGTTGGGCAACAACCCCGCACGAGCCAGGCGCACGCCTTGGTCGGCAATTCCTTTCGCATCGCAAAGCGCGCGGTAATCATCGCGGGCGGCACAGATCTTTTCCATGTCTATATGCGCTAGCGGACTGTAGGTCACTATCGTGCTGTCCTCAACAAACACATAGTCGCCGTTAGGGTCCAGTCCGCATATCTGGCACAGTGCCAACCGCGCCAACTCCAGCCCGCAGTCCGCCTTGGTCAGGTTCATGCGTGCTTCGTTCAGTTTCACACGCACCTTGGTCACATCGCCACGGGTGGCAACATCGGCATCCACCATCGCCACCACATTGCTGTCGAGGTTCTGCAACAGGTCGTAGTACTGCTGTGCCAGTTGCTGCTTGTGTAGGAGCGAAATATACTGCCAGTAGGCAGCGTCAACGGCAATCAGCAGTCCGTCGTATACCTTGTTGCCCAACGCCTGCTGCATGTCGCAACTATACTGAGCCGAACGGTAGAGAGCCGACAGTCGGCCTCCAAGGTAGAGCGGCTGCGCCACGGTGACACTCCCTGCCAGTATGTTGTGCATGTCAATATTCATGGCGTCGGTCACCTTCCGCCCCATATTGTTCAGATTTTCTTCCAGACGCATGCCTCCTAGACTTTCCACAACATGCTGTGCCAAAGTGGGGCTGGTGACACCCAGCGAAGCCAAGAAGTCATCAAGGCTGTTCTCAATGTCGTTCTCGACGGTGGTGCCTATGTGGTTGATGTCATTCGCTTGCTGGTCGCTGAGCAGGTGAATACTTTTCTCATTCCACACATAGGTGCCGAGGGCATCCACTTTGGGCAGAAATTGGCAGAACGCCATGTCCAGCAGGGCATCGGCGGCATCAATGCGTTCCTGCGCCGCCTTGAGCGTGGGGTTGCACTGCGTGGCAAGGTAGTGGCACTGCTGCAGGGTGAGCTGCTGTGCCGTCGCCGTAAGCGACCAAAGCAATAGGATTGTGATAATGAATGTACGTCTCATTTTCTTCAGTTTTTGCGGATGCAAAAGTACACACATTATTCAGCAACGAGGGCATGCCTCATCCCCAAACCGTCAAAACCAGTTCCCAAATGACCAAATCAGCCTCCGTAACAGCCCTCGACCCCTGAAGATTTAACCCAAATCGGTCATTAGACCGACGTGTATATTCTTTCTCGCTTATTAGGGTCTCTTTATGCCATATCAGCATTTCTTTATGTTCCATGACGTTACTTGGGCTCGGCATAGCAAGCAAGCTTCCTCTGCTCTCGCCCTGGGTAACGTTCGGCTTCTTGTTCACATCCCTGTCTCGCCGTAGCCCGCTACGCCTTAACTTCGTTGACGCTGCTATGGCTCGGCAGAGAAAGCTTGCTTTCTCTGCTCTCACTTTACGCAACGTTCGCCAGCGATACGGCCAATCTGCTCAAAACAAATACTAATCTGGCATAAACCCTAATGACCGATTTGGGTTTAACCGATTGAGAATGCTCAAATAAAAAAACTGCTTCTTCTGACAACAAAGAATGCAGCCCCCTGTGCCAACCAGAGTAAGGCTGCTACCTTACAATAATCTCGTCGGTGAAAATCCAAGCGGGATTGCCCGTGGCGCGATGCCAGGCGGGGATTGTGACGGGTGGAATGGCCTGCACCCGCACATAGCGGACGCGACGTTTGGCGAGGTGCCGGTGACATTCAAAGGGGACTGTGAAAGTCTTTATCTCAGGCACTGCAAGGCGTGCGGGGTCGTCGGGATGGAGTGTGCCGACGGATTGCCAGCGTTCTCCATCCTTAGAGACATAAAAATGGATGGTCTGCGGGAAGAAAATCCACGAGAGCGGGAAATAGAAGAAGTCAAGTTGGATTTGATGGACACGCTTACTTTGGCCGAGGTCAATGACGGCATTGAGGGTGTCGCCATAGAATCCTAACCACGAATGGCGGTAGTCGAGTATGCCTGCCTTGCCGTCGGTGAGTCCCTGTGCACCTCCTGCATAGTATTGGCTGTCGGGCTGGTGGAGAAGGGTTGCGGGTTGGTGAAGTGCCAAATTGGGCTGGGAGGTTTTGGCAAGGTAGTTGTCGATGTCGGCACGGTATTCCTGCAACGTGTATCCCATTTCATGCAGGATGTTGAGGCCAAGCCGTTTTCCATCGGCAACAAAGCGGTCGGCACGAGACACAAAGGTGCTATCCAAGGGCAAGTAACCCGCCATGGTGAGCTCAAGGACGGCATAGTCGATAGAGAGTTCAAGGAAACGGATGCGGTCACGCACCACCTGGTCGGTGAAAATGCCGTATGGGAAGTGGTAAATGTTGTTGGTGGGAGTATAGCGGATCAAGCTGTCATAGGCTGAGGCGATGAGTGCTTGGTACTTGGTAATCTGTTTGGGGGCAAGATAACCTATGGCGGCGTCGACGGGATAGCCATAGATGTCCAGCCGCTGACCTGATGCGATGAGGGAGCGGTGCATCTCGTGATAGAGCTCTTCGACGGGTTGGGCTGCGAAACCATAATGATGGATGCAGAAATCGTGGAGCAGCGAGTCAGGGTCAGCATCGACGTTCCAAAGCAGTTTGGCAAGGAGGTATTCGCGCAGTTCCATCCACGAGGTCACATTGTTGGCACCGGTGCCCTGCTCAAACATGAGGCGAATCCCGTGGTCGTGGAAGTATTTGAGGTTGGGCTGCAAGACATGTAGGTTAGGAAAGGGATCCCACATGTTGCGGAACTGCACCACATAGTCCCACACGTAAATATTATTGGTTAGGGCTGCCCATTCCTCCATATCCTTGCGGAAGGATGCCTCGGCTGTGGCTGTGGCGATGGCTTCCTGACGGCCGCACTCAATGGAGCAGAACATAATGTTCACGTTGCTATCGGGCTTCTCGGTATGTCCGTTCACTGGCTGGGGTGCCCTGCGGGTGAACTGGTAGGCAAGGGTGGAGATGGTTTTGTCGGGGAACCGCCGTGCCACTTGGTTGATGAAATGGATAAGTGTGCCGGAAGGGCCGCCATAGAGGGAGTCCATGTGGCGACAATGGGGGCATTGGCAGACGTTGTAGTTGTCGTTGTTGGAGACTGACCAGATTTGGGCGTCTGGCTGCTCGGCCATCATCTTGGCAAGGTTGACGCAGAGGTTGTCGAGCACCTCGGGGTTGGAAAGGCAGAGCTGCCCATCGCGCACCCGTTTGCCTCCCGTTTCGGTAAACCACTCGGGGTGGCGGTCGAAATATTGCTGCGGTGGGATAAGTTTTTGGAACGTATGGACATACATGTTTTCCGCCCAACGGAGAGGACCGGAGAAGCGGCTGTCCCAGATGTATTGGCCTGTGTCACCGACACGGATGCGATGATGCAGAGCGTGCCAGTCGGCATAGTCTTGACTGTGGTGGGGAGTGTAGTACCATATCTCGCGGTAGGCAAAGCTGGGGTTGTTCACCTCGTCCACTATTGGGAGACCAGGCTGGATGCTGGGGGCAACGTCGGGTATCTGGTGGTGCGTCATGCGGTAGCCTTTAAGCTCCAATAGGCGGCAGGCTCCGTAGTAGACAGCCTTATCCTGCAGGCCGTATACGACTGCCAGCCGTCCGTCGCTCTTGAGGAGGAAACCATCGTCGCGTATTTCGTCCTTGCGGGTGAGGCACCAGTTGGCCAAATGGGTCTTGCCTACAAAGATAGAAGGCAGCAGGTTGCCATCATTGGGATTGAAGAAAGAATAGAGCGAGTCGGAATGGGCAGGCTCAGGGATGATGACATAGTTCCTAAAGTAACGGTGCAGCAGACGCGCTGTAAGGAGCTCGATAGAATCGGCATCGACGGGCACGACTATCTGCCCTTGGATGGAAATGGGTTTCGGATCTTGAGAATACTGCACAAACCCCTGTCTCTCCGGCCAGTTCTGAGCGGGGAGAGCATTGCTTACCAATAGTAGAAATAGTATCCCTAACTTGTGTAGAATTGTTTTAATTGATAGCATGTTGTATTAGTCAATCATCATGCAAAAGTACACTTTTTTTATCATTCGAAGAAAAAGAAGATGCCGTATGAAAAATTATTCGTACTTTTGCAAATGGTTTCGGACGAGTTACCGAGCCCAAAGAATAGAAGCGTTATACTTCTTCTTGTGACTGAAAACCTGAGAAATTTTCAATCGCTACACAAGATGGGTATGATGGTTCGCGCATATAGCGTGGACTGTTTACAACATCTATGTAGCAAGGTTTTTTCTCAGGACCCTCAGTCAAAGACGTGGTATACAGCACCACGCTTCTTTTTTATAGAAAGGCTACCTCTCGGTGCTGGAAAAAGCGCAGCCATGCCGAAAACTGCAACAAAAAGTAGACAGAAATTAAAAACCAACTATCATGCACAAAAGTATACGCGTTCTAATCACCTTACTGTTTGTCCTGCTTGGCACCACCCTTCACAGTCAAAGTGCCGAAGAACTTCTTAAACAAGGGAACTCTTATTGGGAACAAGAGAACTACACCCAAGCTGCCCTAAGTTGGCACAAAGCCGCCAAACAAGGAGTTGCAGAAGCACAATACAAGCTTGGTCGGTGCTATAGAAACGGCCGAGGGGTTACTCAGTCTTATACCGAAGCTGCAAAATGGTTCCGCAAAGCCGCTGAACAAGGTTATACTAAGGCACAATGCAACCTTGGCGCGTGCTATGCTAAAGGTGATGGCGTCGCTCAGTCCTACAACGAAGCTGTAAAATGGTACCGCAAGGCCGCCGAACAAGGAGACGCTAAAGCACAATGCAACCTTGGCGTGTGTTATGCTAAAGGTGATGGTGTCTTTCAGTCCTATAACGAAGCTGCAAAATGGTACCGCATGGCCGCTGAACAAGGAGATGCATATGCACAATTAAACCTTGGTTTGTTCTATGATAATGGGCAAGGTGTCACTCAGTCCTATACCGAAGCAGCTAAATGGTACCGCAAAGCCGCTGAACAAGGTCTTGCCCAAGCACAATATAGCCTTGGAGTGTGCTATGACAATAGTGAAGGGGTTCGTCAGTCCTATGCCGAAGCTGCAAAATGGTTCCGCATGGCTGCCGAACAAGGTCATGCTCAAGCACAATACAACCTTGGCGTGTACTATTACGAAGGTGAGGGTGTTGCTCAGTCCTATATCGAAGCCGTAAAATGGTTCCGCAAAGCTGCTGAACAAGGCTATGCTCAAGCTCAATATAACCTTGGCGTGTGCTATTACAAAGGTGAAGGCGTTTCTCAGTCCTATAACGAAGCTGCAAAATGGTACCACAAGGCCGCCGAACAAGGAGATGCGTATGCACAGTTCAACCTTGGCGAGTGCTATTTCAAAGGTGAAGGGAGGCCTAAATCCGCTACTGAAGCTGTAAAATGGTTCCGCAAAGCCGCTGTACAAGGTTATACCATCGCACAAACCAAATTAGGGTTATGTTATTATTTAGGAGCAGGTGTAGAAGAATCCCAAACTGAAGCAGTGAAATGGGCAAAACGAGCAGCCAAACAAGGTGACATAGGAGCAATAAGATTTTTAAACTCAATACTTCCTGGTTGGGAGAATGAGTAGGCACATAAAATCCCAGATACACCATTTCGTACTTGTGATTTTCTGTAAAAATTCAAAGTAAAGGTTTGGATTTTTACAGAAAATCCAAAGTGGAAAAAAGGTCAATCTGTTAGGAATTAAATGTTAAACTATTTTGAGTTTCCTATAACAAATGGGGACATGAAGTTGTTCTAAAAACGAAAGAGGATAACATTGTGTGCCATCCTCTTTCATTCGTACATTATGATTACTTATTTCTCGTAATCTATAGGTGCTTCTCCTGCAACGGGTATATCATTTTCATCGTCTATTGGCTCTCCGTGTTCGAAGATATACTCGGGCGCAATGTCTATTGTGCCGTTGAACCATTCAAGCGTGTCTGAGATGTGGAATTGTTTCAACGTATCCTTGACTTTCAGTGGAGCGAAGACAGGATAGCGGTCAACAATAGTGGCAAAGTCAAACAAACGGGATTCCCCATTATTGAAATAGACCAACATCTTAAGCTCTTCTAAATGTCTTGCATTTTCAATTCCAATATCCACTTCTACTCTTTCATAGAAAAAGGTGACCCGTTGTGATAAGGGTCACCTTTTGTTTTTTAATGCTTTAATTACTTGGCATCGCGGCCGGCGCGGATGGCCTTGATGTTGGTCTCGACCACGGCGTCGCCCTTGCGGCCGAAGATGGCCTTGATGGCTTTCTCCAGTTCGTCGAACTCAATCTCGAGGTAGGGAGCGGCGGCACCCAGCAGCACCATGTTGCCACGGGCGTTGAGCTCCTTGGCAATGGCGTTGGCGTTGAAGCTGACGCATTTCTTGAGCTTGGCCAGCTCGGCGTTCACCTTCTCGATGTCGGGATAGTTCTTGATGTTGATGAAGGGGTCGCTGTTGGTGATGACCACGCCGTCGGGGGAGAGGAAAGGTAGATAGCGCAGGGCCTCCATGGGCTCGGAGCTGAGGATGATGTCGGCCTTGCCTTCGGGGATCACGTCGGCAAAAATGGGGTCGCTGCTGATGCGGAGGTGACTGAACACACTACCGCCGCGCTGCGACATGCCGTGGATTTCGCTCTGCTTGACATACATGCCCAGGTTGAGGGCAGCATCGCTTATGATTTTGGCTACGGAGACAATACCGTCACCGCCTACGCCACAAAGTATGATGTCTTTTTTCATTGTTGTGTTTCTTTTTTGTGTCCGACTTGAGGGTCAAGTCGGGACTATTCTGAAAAATTTATTTCTTGGCGGCAATGCGCTTTTTGTTCTCAACGATGCAGACACGCTGCGGGATGATGACGCTGACACCGTCGTAGGCAATCTCCTCTTCGAGAATCTTGACGAACTCGTCGTGGTTCTTGGGCAGGGGGACGATATGGCGGATGTGGTCGGGGTCGACACCGAGGCCCTTGCAGATGTTGAAGAGCTTCATGTTGGCGCTGGAGGGCTGACCACCGGTCATAGCGGTGATGTCGTTGTCGAGAATCATGACGATGACGTTGGCTTTCTCGTTGACGCAGTCGAGCAGACCGGTCATGCCGCTGTGGCCAAAGGTACCGTCGCCGATAACTGCCACGGAGGGGAAGATGCCCATTTCGGCAGCACCCTTTGCCATGGTGATGGAGGCACCCATGCAGACGGTGGTGTTGAGGGCACCCATGTTGAAGCCGAGGGTGTAGCAGCCGATGTCGCCAAAGACGCGGCCGTGCTCGTATTTCTTCATCACGTCGACCAGGGCGGTGTAGCTGTCGATGTGGGGGCAGCCGACGCAGAGGGCGGGAGGACGGTTGGTGACCACATCGGGCACTGCGGGACCGTTGGCAACAGCCATGCCGAGGGCCTTGGCAACCTTCTCGGCGTTCAGCTCGCCGTCGCGACGGATGACCTCGTCCAAACGGCCGTGCACGGGTTTGCCTTTGCCCAGGCAGCCTTTGATCTGCTCCTCGACGAAGGGCTGGCCGTCTTCGAGCACCAGAATCTCGTCGCACTCGTCATACAGCTTGCCGAGCATAGCGGTGGGGAGCGGATACTGGGTAATCTTCACCACGGGATAGGGGCATTTGCCGCCGGGGAAGTTCTCGAGCAGGTAGTTGTAGGCGATGCCGGTGGTGACAATGCCGCGGCTCTTGTCGGTGCCGGGGATGTACTGGTTGAAACCGCTATTCTCGGACGACTCCTCGAACTTGGGCTGTTTGTCGATGAGGTCGCGATAGAGCACCTTGGCGTTGGCGGGCAGCAGCACGAAGGTCTTGGGGTCGGTGGGGTAGGAGATGGGGTTCTGGGGGAGCGGCTCGCGGCGTTCGACACCGGCGCGGCTGTGGGCCAGACGGGTGGGGATGCGCATGAGGATGGGGGTGCCCATCTTCTCGCTCAACTCATAGCCGAAGAAGACCATGTCGTAGGCCTCCTGCTGGTTGCTGGGCTCGAGCATGGGGATCATGGCCCAGTGGCCGTAGAAGCGGCTGTCCTGCTCGTCCTGCGAGGAGAACATGCTGGGGTCGTCGGCCACGACGATGATGACACCCTTGGTGCCGATGATGGAGGCATTCATGAAGGGGTCGCCACAGACATTCAAACCCACATGTTTCATGCAGGTCATGGCACGTTTGCCGGCGTAGGCCACGCCAATAGAGGCCTCGAGGGCGGTCTTTTCGTTGGCGCACCAGTTGGCGCGGATGCCTTTCTGGGCAGCCTCTTTGGATTTGATGACGTATTCGGTGATTTGGGTGGAGGGGGTGCCGGGATAGCTGTTGATGGCACTGCCACCTGCGTCAATAAATGCTTGAGCGATTGCTTCGTCGCCCAGTAAAAGTAACTTAGACATAGACAATATCTTATTTATTTATTAACTATTTTTTAATTTTGCAAAGATATGTAAAATAATTGAAGTGGCCAAATTTATTTTTGGTTAAGAACGGAAAGCCATTGCAGCAACACGTCCAACACCTCATCGCAGGGGGCCTGGCCGAGGGTGGCGTACTCCTCTACGGCACCCGTTTCGCATTTCTGTCCCAAATGGTTGACGTCTTTCATCAGATGAATGGTGCAGGGGACATGATGCCTCAGACAGACCTGCTCGATCAGCTGCAGGTTGACGGGCGGGACCTGCGCGTCCTTGTCACCCACCATGGCCAGGAGCGGACAGCGCAGCTGGGCAATATAGTCGGACGGGTTCAAGGTGAGGAATGTGAGCGACCATGGTGTTGCCATGGTCAATGCCCAGCCGTAGCACTCGACACTGGTGAGTCCGATTTGTTGTTTTTGCTCCTTGGTCAGCCCCTGGCTGTGACGCTTGAAGAGGGGGCGGAAGGCTTGGTTGAGCCGCTTCACCGTGTCGGCATCCTTGCCGAGGAAGAGGGTGTCGCAGACGTTAAAAAGCTCGCGCATACAGGCCAACCTCCTTTCGATAAGGCTGTCGGCCACACCCCGCAGGCGGAATATGGCCTCGTTTTGTTGCAGGAGTAGCTCTCGGCCGTCGAGGGCTGAGCCGCCCAACATGGCCACGCCAGCCACAGGGTGGGGAGAGCATGGTTGTTTGGCAGCCACAATGGCCGCGACGGTGGCTCCTTCGCTATGTCCGAAAAGAAAGATCCGATTGGGGTCGATGTTGAATTCTTTTTTATTCTGCAAATACCTTACTTGGAAGGCCACATCGTTGGCAAAGTCGAACGTGGTGGCATGAACCACATCGCCCGTGGAACCACCCACGCCCCGGTCGTCGCAACGAAGCACAGCATAGCCGTGGGAAGAAAGGTTCTCGGCAATCACCTTGAAAGGCTTGTGCCCCAGAAGTTCCTCATCGCGGTTCTGCGCACCGGAGCCGGTAATGAGGATGACGGCAGGCACCTTGCCTTCCACCCCTATAGGCAGGGTGAGTGTGCCAGCCAAACGCATGGTGTCGCCCGCCGAGGAAGGCTCGTCTGCCTGGTGTGACACTATTTGGATGGCGACCTCCTGCTCGGTGAAAGACTGTGCATGCACACCTACGACAAGAAGGGCGAAGGCCACAGAAGCTATAAGCTTTCTTATCTCCATCTAACCGATTCCATTAGGTGGTTCATATCGGCCTGCAGATACTCCAACACGGGGGCCAGGGAGTCGTTGTTGGGAGTGACATCGATATAGAGTGCGCCACGGAGGAAATGGTGGTTGCTGTCGGTAATCCAGAACTGATAGGTGCTGGCAACATTCTGTCCTTTGAGGTGGTAGGTGGTGCCGTAGAGACGATGTTTTTGGTCCATGAAGCGGTTCTCATCCACGCCCGAAGAGAAGTGGAAGTTATCCTCCACAAAACGATAGGAAGTATCCACCTGGGCTTTCAACTCAGCGGGACCGTGCAACCGCTTGTAGGAGAGGAAGACATAACCTTTGTATTGGGGGTACTCGAGCGTGAACCATTTGTCCTGCGAGCGGTCGGGATTGTCTTTCCATTGAAGCCGCGAGAGGGCGCCACGCTCGAAGGTGAAGGGCAGGGCGGCGGTGTCGCAGAGGGTGTAGGCATGGGCGGGCAGGTCGATGCGCAGATAGGCGGTAGGCTTGGGGGCCTCATCGTTGCGGCTGTGGCAAGAGACCAATGGGAGGCATAGTGCCATCAAGCATAATACAACCAAGGATTTATTTTTCATGTCGTTGTGTTTGTTAAAGAAAATCAGCTTTATTATTTGAGCAAGAAATGTTGTTTGTGCAACTTGGGATGGCTCATGAGCAGACCTACGTCGAAGAGGTCGATGCTGACATTGTATTTGCTGTTGCCACATTGGGCATTCCACCGCAATTCGCGCAGCCGGCTGCCATGGGGCAGGCAAACTACTTTCACGGTGCCAAACGTTTGGGGGTCGCCCTGCAGCACAGCCTCATCCTCGTCGTAGCAGAGCTGCTGCAGATGGTAGTGGTCGGTGAGTTTATACACCAGCTCGTGATACTGTCGGCACCCCGTGGCATGCTCCCGCAATACCTGTTGCAACAACTCCTTAGGCAATTGAGCAAAAAGCACTTTGCGATACATGTCGAACACAAAGGGCGAGTGCACACTATACTGCGTCTGAGCTTTTATCCAATATTGCAAACGGTTCATATCAAAATGCAAAGATACATAAAAAAAACAAACAATTGCAAATGGAAAAAGATGTCACAACTTTTTTTGCATTCATAGATTTTTTACAATCAATGCCCAGCCACCACCCCTCAGGAGGAGGGGAAAAGTCTGATACTGACGGAGTGGCAAATATTTTTGAAGCGTGATAGTTCAAATCAAAATTTATGTGTAAATTTGCAGCCAAAATAAACGAAGTTATTTACATGATACTAATTGCTAACTACATGGATAACAACATTAAAATTAAAATTGACGAAGTGGTTGCAGAGATTTCGAAAATCAACGACCTGTCCCAAAAAATTGCCATCCTCGACTACATGGAGCAACAGTCGTCCTATATGCTTTGGCAGCTGCAAGACGAAGAGCACATCGACCACGATGCCAACAACGTCTGACCAGAACAAAACGATGCGGAAAAAATTGGCTTTCCTTCTCACGCTCCTCGCCACCCTGGTCATGGGTGGCTGCACGGGAGGCTATTCCTTTACGGGTGCTTCTATTCCCGTAGAGGCCAAGACTATTTCTATCAGCCAGTTTCCCAACTATGCCTCGACGGTCAACCCACAGCTGAGTCAGAAAATTTATGATGGTTTGCAGCAGATGTTCTCCTCACAAACCAGCCTCAATGTAACGCAAGACGAAGGCGACCTGCAGCTCAGCGGAGAAATCACCGACTACAGCACACGGGCCTCCTCAATCAGCAGTTCAGACAATGTGGCCACCAACCGTCTGACCGTCACCATACGAGTCAAATTCACCAACCGTTTCGACCCTAAGGCCGACTTCGAGCAGTCTTTCACCCGCTTTAAGGACTATAACGCCTCGCTCGACCTCTCGGCTGTGGAGGCAGGGCTTGTTAGTGAGATTGTAACCGAACTATGCGAGGACATTTTCAACAAATCGGTAGTCAACTGGTAAGCCGGCTCGACCTCCTCGTTGGGTGGCTGCTGGCGTTGTGTGCCACGGGGGTCTACCTCCTTTGTCTGGAACCGACTGTCAGTTTTTGGGATGCTGGCGAGTTTATTGCCGTCTCGTCCCTTTTGCAGGTAGGGCATCCCCCTGGAGCCCCTCTCTACCAACTTCTCGCTCATCTTTTCTCGCTTTTTGCGGGCGGCAACATGATGGCTGTGGCCCCGTGGTGCAACGCCCTCTCGGCCATCACGGCTGGGTTGACCGTGATGTTCCTCTATTGGACCCTCTTGCTTCTCTTTCCACAGCAGCCGTCGGCTCGGGTCGTCACACGCACAAGGGTGGCAGCACTCATAGGCTCCCTTTGCTATCTATTCTGCGACACCGCTTGGTTCTCAGCCGTGGAGAGCGAGGTGTACAGCACAGCCATGCTGATTGCTGCGATGACCCTTTGGTGCATGCTGCGGTGGTATCGTTCGTCCGACCGCCGACAAGGGCAACGTTGGTTGTTGCTCATCGCGTTATTGTACGGCATGGGCTACTGCGTTCATCAGCTGACCCTACTCACCTCGCCTTCCCTCCTGTTGCTCTTTGTCTTCAAAGCCATGGAGCAGAAAAAAAAAGGCCATCAGCTGCCTGTCCGTACGTACTTGACAAGGGTGCTTCCGCTGTGTCTGCTTTTCTTTGTCATCGGGCTCAGCCCCTATCTTATCATTCCCATCCGTTCCGCAGCAGGCACCCCCATAAACGAAGGAAACCCTTCGACTGCCCAGGAATTCAAGGTCTACCTCAACCGCGAACGCTACGAGAAAGCCCCCCTCTATCCCCGCATGTGGCGGCACCATGCCAACGACGCGTTCTATAACTCCACCTGGAACGGGGGCGACACCAACCTCCTCGGCAACCTACAGTTCTACGGCTCTTACCAGCTCACCTACATGTATCTGCGCTACCTCATGTGGAATTTCTCGGGGCGCTACAACGACCGGCAGGGCTACGGTTCGCCTCAGAACGGACAATTCATCACAGGGGTTCCCTTCCTCGACCGCATGCTGGTGGGCACAGCCGAGCGACCACCCGACTCGCTCCACACCAAAGGCCACAACATATACTATATGCTGCCTCTGCTGCTGGGCATCCTGGGGCTGGTGGTGATCTCCGACAACAAAAAATCCTTTTGGGCCGTGCTCACCTTGTTCTTAATGGGCGGCGTGGTGCTGTCGGTCTACCTCAACCACCCTTGCTACGAACCTCGCGAACGCGACTACGCCTACATTCTCAGCTTCTACGCTTTCTGCATCTTCATTGGACATGGAGCTGGCTGGATTGTGGAACAGGTAGCCCGTCTCTTGCCAAAGGTCCGCATTAACTCCAGTGTAGGTTCGCTCCTAGGCACGGCTCTGGTGCTGGCCGTCCCACTGCTTATGGCCTGTCAGAACTGGGACGACCACGACCGCAGCGGACGCTTCATAGCCCATGATGCCGGAGCCAACATCCTCAACTCTTGCGACAGCAACGAACAGGGGGCCGTGCTGTTCTGCTATGGCGACAACGACACCTTCCCACTCTGGTATCTGCAAACGGTAGAACACGAGCGGACCGATGTGCGGGTGGAGAATATCGGCCTGATGGGATGGGCAAACTTCAGCAATCTGCTGCAGGAGAGTATACAACTAGGCCGTCCGGTATACTTTACCCACTATGCCTACAATCAGTTCCATGGCTACTTCGATGGGCGGCTACAGCTGGAGGGCAACGCCTACCGCCTGACCGCTACCCCCTGTGACAGCGTGGCTGTAGAGCCTTTCTACCGCCACGTGATGAAACACATGGGCTGGCAGCCTCTCGAACATGTGTACATCGACGAAACCTGCTGCAAGTTTCTGGAACAGTACTGGCGCGACGTAGTCCTGCTGGCCGAGAACCTCAGCAACCTCGGAATGGAAGCACAGGCCGACAGCGCGCTCATAAAGACCTCCAGTGAGATACCCCTCTCCACCCTGCAAACCCCTAGCCTCATCTACGACATAGCCCAAGCCTATGCCCACGCCGGCAATAAGGACCAGGCACTTCATATCCTCCGCTACCTCTCCACCATTCTCACAGACCAGCTCAACTACTACCACACCCTCCCGCCGGAACGGCAGAAGGCACTCACTTACACCCTTCAGCCCCGAGAAGAACTGGCCGCAAAGCTTTCATTACCAACAAACAATCAGTGAGACGAAAAATAAATTTTAACCTCGGTGTAGTTTTTTAAATAGTTTTTACGGTAATATATAAGATGAAGCACCACGACCCGTTTGACAATTTGCTGCAGAGCTACCGTGGACTGATATTCTCGCTCTGTCGGCGATATAGTCACCGAGGTTTAGAGATAGAGGACATGGTCCAGGAAGCCACTATTGCACTTTGGCGAACCCGTGAGCGGGTGCTGCCGCTGCCAAAACTACAACAGGCAGCCCTAGTGTGGAGAATTGCTCACAATGCAGTGGTTGACTGCCTCAGACGTACTGAAGACACCCAGGCCCTGCGCGAAGATTACGACGAAGCTGCCGAGGATAATTCACTGGTACGTGAGTTGCATGAGCAGATAGCCCTGCTGGACGAACCCAACCGCACCATCGTGCGCATGCAGCTGGAAGGTTACAGCTACGAAGAAATCGGCGAGGAACTGGGCATGTCCGTTAAGAACGTAAGCGTTAGACTGGTGCGGATTAAAGAAGAACTCAGAAAAAAAATGACCCTATGAACGAACAAGAGTTTGACAACCTATGGCAGAAAACCACCGCAGAAGGGAAAGCCCATCGACTGGCCCTGCAATATCCCGCCTGGGAACGCAAAAGACGCCAAGTGCGCAATGGAGTGGTGGCTGTATTGGTAGTAGGAGTGATGACCGCCGTCACCATACCCATGGTGCGACCCGCGGTTGCTGACGAATACCCTATGGTTTGCTGCAACCGAACCAACATAGACGATGCCCAGTGGGTGTCGTTGGCCTCAGAAATGCTTACCCTTGATTTAATGTGATTTATTTATTGTGAAAAGAATACTACTTATATTATTATTGCTGCTGCCCATAGCTGCTGGTGCCCAAAGCCACCTCTATGAGCGCTACGCCTCGCAGAAAGACTTGGCCGTAGCGCAAGTGAACGGCTTTGCACTGAGCGACAGCGTTAGGGTAGACGTTGTGCTGGTGGTTGCCGACAACGATGCCGCGTGGCAACGGTTGATGAAGGAGTACGCCATCCGCCCCGGCCACGGGTCCACCTCCTGGCTGGGCGAAGCCAATGCTCCCGCACGCCGCACCCGCTGGTCAAAAAAGCCAGTGTGCAAAGTGGTGGCCTCGCACGACCGCCGCACCCTGGCATTCTACCGCATAGACAGCACCGAGCAGTACGAAGCCCTGCTCAACTATCAAATAAAAGCCCTCGAAGGCTCAAATACAAAATCAGACAAAAAAGTTAATCCCTCTAAACAAAGATGAAAGCAAGACTAATCATACCCATTTTTGCCCTACTGCTTTGCGCCACCGCCTGCAAGGAAGAGCAACCCTATATCAGCCAAAACTGCACCATAGTCTACTCTGTCGACGGCGAAGAACAGACGACCGTGGTAAAGAACAGCTCGGAATGGGAACAACTATTGGACCAATTTTGCAATTACGCCGAAGAAGGCAAGTCGGTGACCTTCCACAACCTCAACGCCAAGCCCTCCGACCTGAATGCTAAGGGAAAAACCTCCCAGTCCAACAACAATAACAACACCATCACCACCAAAGACCGCAACGAGATTAAAGCCTGGATGCGCCGTATGGAACAATCGGGCAAAACCGTGAACGTGACTTACGACCGGCAGACCGGTGTTTGGAACGGTCAGGCCTATGCCGTGTCGCCCCATATGCAGGACACTGTCATAGGCGATGGCTACAGCGGAGTGCTCGTCTCGGTCCCACTGCAAGGATTATTGCCTTTCGAAAATTCCAGTCTTCCCGTTTATGGACTGCGCATAAATGCCGACACCACCCTGGTCATCATGCGAGACAACTACCTCCTGTCGTCCGACAGCTGGTTTGACGGACACACCTTGGGCGACTCCGTAACACTCTACGGACAAATCCTAATCTTCAACGCTCAGTCGGATGATGCCATCTTCATCCTCAACATTACTAGCATTACCACCGCCACCGTTACCGGCACATGGCAGTATTCCAACTCCATTCAATATTCTCGTGTTGACGACTATACCTACATGGTAGACCTCGAATACTACTGCCCCCAAGAAAACGGCATTGCCATATACTACACCTTCAACAACGACGGCAGCGCCACCCGTACCGAAATCAATGGTCCCACCCAGACCGACAACGGCACATGGAACTTTAGCAACGACCAATTTTTCTGCAACCTTGCCGACCTAAACGGCGGTGGATGGGACATCATTTGGCTCACCGACAACACAATGATCATCTCTAGAATGAGAACCAACGACAAGAACCAGCCCATTATCGAACAAATCACGCTCGAAAGAAATCAGAGCAAATAAATATCATCTTCACAAAACAATAATATGAAAAGACTAGTCCTTATAATAGCCGCCGCCCTGTTGTTGGGCATGACTGCCTGCCAAAAAGAAAACATCCAGCCCATCAACAACAATGGCCGCAATGTCATGGTCAAAAGCACCTCCGACCTTATCGGCACCAGCTGGACCTACACTCACAGCGACACCATCATCTTTGACATAGACAGCATACAAGGCATCATCATAAACTACGAGTTCAGCCTCTATTTCGACAGCACCTATGCCCACCTCTCTTTCCCCAACGACATCAGCATCCGAGACATGATGGAGAACGAGAGTAGGTTCAGCCTCGAAGAAATCGAAAGCATGAACTTTGCCTACTCCTACGACCCCGCCACACTCTCTGGCCATCTGTCAGCCAACACCTATAATGAAGAAGGCATCCCAATCACCTTTCAGCTGCCATTCACCTACGACAGTGCCTCCGATGCAATCGTCATTCCACTGACCATAGCTACAGATGGCGACACAACCGACACCATCACCCTCCACCTCATCTTCCACCGCCATATTTGATAGGCCCTCCGTCCAATCAATATCCCTCAAACCCAAAGGCCCCATACCAGCCGGTAAAAAAGACTGTATGGCAAGCCGAAAACCTCGGATGAGAAACAATACCGACCCATTCTGCCACCAATTCTAAACCAATCGGCCTCACCAACCAAGGGCTATTAGAAAACGACTCATGAAATAGAACGTTTTCGTTAAGCCGAATGCAGGCATGCTTGCTTGTCTGCTGAGGCGAGAAAACGTCTGTTTCGAAGAAACGAACATAAACAATCCATCAAATGGCTGCCGCTTATTTTGCGGCAGCCTTTTTTTGACACCACATCATCCTATCCGCCCGAAATCCATTACAGCAAAAGACACCCACACCAATTCAAACCACCCCCTCCACCTCCCTCTCCAAGACTCAATAGCACACACCGCGCGCCCATTAAATCTAGACCACATTTACATTATACTTATACTATCTTTAATTTATGAAAGATAAATAAATGATAATACAAAGATAATATAAATAGAATGAAAAATGAAAGTGGAAAAGGAAAGGACAGGGGACCTCGGGGGACGCTAGCGGTATTTCTGTCCTGAGTCATGATAACCGCAAGAACAGCGTGCAGAAGAAATAAACAGCAAAATAAATGGATTATATGACGAGGATTGGTGGCACTACCAGCTACCAGGGGGCGACAAAAGAGGACGAATGGGTGCACAGCCAATGGAAATTCAGCAACCGACAATTACCATTAGAGGAAAGTAATGGCGCGAAGAAAGGCGCGTGAATAACAAATGATAATACATTGAAATATATATACTTGAAAAGCAAATACAAAATATGTCCGGCAGGAAAAGGTACCTACTGTGAGCATCCCCATTAGTTAAATAGATGTTAATTTTCGATTTGATTGTAGTTTTTGATTTTTTCGTTTCGTTCTTATAGGCGAACAAAGACATGAGAAAGATAAAAACAAAAAAATAAAAAAAAGTACAAACAAAAAAAATTATTTAAAATGAAAAAAAGCATCCTTTTAATCGCTGCCGCTATGCTCCTCAGCATGACCGCTTGCCAGAAAGAAGACATCAGCCCCATCAACAACACCACCAACACTTTCCAGGACGATAACGTGATGGTGAAGAGCACTGCCGACCTGATTGGCACCGACTGGACCTTCACCCTCAATCTCCTCGACTCCATGTTTGTCTCTGACAGCTGCGGCTGGGACAGCATCATGGGCTCCAGCTTCCAACTGAACTTCGGTCTGAACTTCGACTCCACCTATGCCCATCTTTCTTTCCCCGATGAGGTAGTTGTCATGAGCATGGTTGAGACCGACGGCCAGTACAGCATGGAAGAGATTGAGAGCATGAACTTTGCCTATGCCTACGACCCCACCACTCAAACCGGCAGCCTGACCGCCAACACTTTTGACGACAACGGCAACCCCGACACCATGCAGATCCCCTTCAACTACGACACCACCACCGATGCCATCCTCATCGACCTGCACTTTGCCTACGGCTTTGACGAGAGCGACACCGTCACCTATCAGTTAGTCTTCCACCGCAATATCTAAAAACGAGTTAAAAATAAAATTTGGTAAAAGCTCACGGGGAGGCATTTTAAATGCCTCCCTATTTTTTTATATTCGCGCGTATACTAATTCACGAAAAAGTTGTATCTTTGCATTTTAAATAATAGGGCTTTTTCATGTCCAATCAGTATAGCAATCGCAGTGGAATAGTGAAGATTATCTTCCTCGTGGTCGGCATCATTTTTGTCGGTCGCCTTTCCATGTTACAGATATTCGACAAGGAGTACAAGGAAAAAGCCAAAAATCAGTCGCTCCGCAACATCACCCAATATCCCGCTCGCGGCCTCATGTATGATCGCAACGGCCAGCTCCTCGTCTACAACGAGGCCGTCTACGACCTCATGGTCATCCCGCGCATGGTCAAAAACCTCGACACCAACTATTTCTGTCAATCGTTAGGCATCACACGCGAGGATTTCGAGGAGCGCATGCACAAGGCCTACGTCTATTCGCCCTATTCTGCTTCCATCTTCATGAAGCAAATCTCCAAGGAGGAATTTGGCCGCTGGGAGAACATTCTCTATAAGTTCAAAGGGTTCTATATTTCCAAACGCACCCTCCGCCTCTACAGCAAACCCATTGCAGCCCATGTCTTGGGCTACGTGGGTGAGGTCAACGAGCACGACATCGAAACCAAACCCTACTATAAGCGGGGCGACTATATAGGCAAAAGCGGACTCGAAGCTTCTTATGAGAACCAACTCCGCGGCGTCAAAGGTCAGAAAATCATGCAGGTGGATGTCCACAACCGCGAGATTGGCTCCTACATGCATGGCCAGTTTGACACCATGGCCGTCGAAGGAATGAACCTCTACACCACCCTCGATGCCGACCTCCAAGAGTATGCCGAGAAAATGATGGCCAACAAACGCGGCTGTATCGTGGCAATCGAACCCTCAACGGGCGAAGTGCTCACCCTCCTCTCGGCCCCATGCTACGACCCCAACATGTTGGTAGGACGCATCCGCGGCAAGAATTTCGTCAAGCTCAACGAAGACATCTCCAAGCCCCTCTTCAACCGCGCCTTGCAGGCCCAGTATCCGCCGGGCTCCATCTTCAAGGTGGCGCAAGCCATGATTGCCCTCCAACTGGGCGTGATTACCCCCAACACCGGCTTTGTCTGCGACAAAGTGCTAGGCTGTCACAACCACCCCAGTGCCCGCAGCGTGGCCGAAGCCATCAAGATGTCCTGCAACCCCTACTTCTACTACACCTACCGCCGCGTCATCCAGCAGGGCAAATACAAGAACATCTACAAAGACAGCCGGTACGGCCTCACCGTCTGGCGCGAGTATATGTTGCGCTTTGGCTTTGGCCAACGGCTCGACATCGACCTGCCCAACGTCAAAGCCGGCAACATCCCCGACACCTCCTTCTATAACAAATGGTATGGCAAGGACGGCTGGGCCTTCCGCACCATCTATTCCAACTCCATCGGACAAGGCGAGGTGGAGGTCGTGCCCCTTCAAATGGCCAACCTCGCTGCCATCGTTGCCAACCGCGGCTACTACTACACCCCCCATCTGGTACGCTACTACGGCCCCGACTCCACCCGCAACCCCATTTACTATGAGAAGCACGAAACCGGCATCAACAAAAGCTATTTCGACATTGCCGCACGCGGCATGTACGATGTGGTCCATGGGGCCGGTGGCACCGCCCATAAGGCAGCCGTTCCCGGCATCTCTGTCTGCGGCAAGACTGGCACCGCCGAGAACTACGGCAACGACCACTCCGTCTTCATCGCCTTCGCGCCCATGGACAATCCCAAGATAGCCGTGGCCGTTTATGTCGAGAACGCCCAAGGCGGCGGCGGCACATGGGCAGCTCCCATCGCCGGTCTCATCATCGAGAAATATATCAAGGGCGAAGTGGAACGCAAGGATGTGGAGGAATACTACATGAACATCAATCCCTGCCAGAAACTCCCGCTCACCAAACGTGTCAAGAAACCCCAAAAAAGATAACCCCATATGCCTACCGAGAAAATACGCTTCGACTGGATTACCGTGGCACTCTACCTTTTCCTGGTGCTCTTCGGTTGGCTCAATATCTATGCTGCCTGCTACGACGAGTCGCATGCCGCCATCCTCGACTTCTCCTGTCAGCATGGCAAACAACTCATTTGGATGGGGGTGGCCTTCCTCATGGCGCTCTGCGTCATGCTCATCAAACCCCGCATTTTTTCCAACATCTCCTACATCATCTACGGTTCTGTCATCGTCCTACTCATTCTCACCCTCTTTATAGGCACAGTCACCAATGGTGGCCAATCGTGGATTGATTTCGGTGCCTTCAAACTCCAACCCTCCGAGTTTGCCAAATTTGCCACCGCATTGGCTTTGGCTAAATATGTAGGCGACATCAATACCGACCTCAAGCAGCGGCAAACCCAACTGGTGCTTTCCGCCATGGTGCTCATTCCCAGCCTGCTCATCCTCCTGCAGCACGACACCGGCTCGGCCTTGGTCTTCACCGCCTTCCTCTTGGCCTTCTTCCGCGAAGGTCTCTCCCCCTATATCCTTATCATCGGTGCCACAGCCATCATCCTTTTCATCGCCGCCCTACTCATCAACAAGTTCATCCTCATCGGCATCCTCTTCGTCTTGGCACTCGGCTACCTCTTCCTCTGGCTTTCCAAGCGCAGCGCCAAAGACTATTGGCACATTGCCATCATCTTTGCCGCCTGCTGCCTTTTCACCCTCTCGGTCGACTTCGCTTTCCAGCATGTCCTCGAGAGCCACCAGCGCGACCGCATCTATGTCCTTTTGGGCAAAATCGAAGACCCCAAAGGGGTCGGCTACAATGTCGACCAAGCCAAGATTGCCATCGGCTCAGGCGGTTTGGTGGGCAAGGGCTTCCTCAATGGCACCATCACCAAGGCCGACTTCGTACCCGAGCAGGAGACCGACTTTATTTTCTGCACCGTGGGCGAAGAATGGGGTTTCGTGGGTGGCCTGATTGTTGTGGCAGCCTATGTGCTGCTGCTCATCCGGCTCATCTTTCTGGCCGAACGGCAGCGCTCCACCTTTGCGCGCTTCTATGGCTATTCCGTCGCCTCCATCCTTTTCTTCCATTTCTTCATCAACATTGGCATGGTGCTCGGCCTCGTCCCTGTCATCGGCATCCCCCTTCCCTTCTTCAGCTATGGTGGCTCCTCCCTCATCGCCTTCACCCTGCTCCTCTTCATCTTCATCCGCCAAGACGCCGACCGCAACGCATTATTCTAAAACCAACAATCATCAATCCTCCGCAACAAAAAACTCAAATTCTATAAACCATCCACTCTTAATAAACTATCAACTCTATCCACTCTCTATAACCAATAACCTATAACCCATAAACTAAACTAACATGCCCAAAAAAACCACCCCCAACGAGAACCATTGCTCCTTCTGTGGCCGCCCCGAGTCACAGGCCCGCATGCTGCTGTCGGGCATGAACGGCTACATCTGCGACTCCTGCATCCAACAGGCCTCCCAAATGCTCAAAGACTACACCCGCAGCTCCTCATCCCAGTTCAACACCGCCAAACCCATTCCCACCCCACAGCAAATCAAGGACTACCTCGACCAATACGTCATCGGCCAAGACGATGCCAAACGGGTCCTTGCCGTCTCTGTCTACAACCACTACAAACGTCTGAAATACTTCAGCGAGCACCAAAACGATAACAACGATGTTGAAATTGAGAAATCCAACATCATCATAGTTGGTGAAACCGGAACCGGCAAAACCCTTATGGCACGCACCATTGCCCGCATGCTCGACGTGCCTTTCTGCATCGCCGATGCCACCACCCTTACCGAGGCCGGCTACGTGGGCGACGATGTCGAAAATGTCCTCGTGCGCCTCCTCCAGGCTGCCGACTACGACGTGCCTGCTGCCGAACGCGGCATCGTCTTCATCGACGAGATCGACAAGATTGCCCGCAAGGGCGACAACCCCTCCATCACCCGCGACGTTTCTGGTGAAGGAGTCCAGCAGGCCATGCTCAAACTCCTCGAGGGGGCCGTGGTCAACGTGCCTCCCCAAGGTGGCCGCAAACACCCCGAGCAGCCCATGATTCAGGTCAACACCCGCAACATCCTCTTCATCGCCGGCGGTGCTTTCGACGGCATCGAGCGCAACATAGCCTCCCGCATCAAGTCCAACGTCATCGGCTACAACGGCACCCACACCCGTCAGGAAATCGACCAGCACAACATGCTCCGCTACATCCTTCCCATGGACCTCAAGCATTTCGGACTCATCCCCGAGCTTGTCGGCCGGTTCCCCCTGCTCACCCACCTCAACCCCCTCGACCACGATGCCCTTCGCCGCATCCTCACCGAGCCCAAGAACGCCCTCACCAAGCAATACCAAGAGCTCTTCAAGATGGATGGAGTCACCCTCGAGTTCGACAAGGCTGCCCTCGATGCCATCGTCGACACCGCTGTCGAGTATAAACTCGGGGCCCGGGGTCTCCGCTCCATCATGGAGAATGTCATGAACGACCTCATGTACGACCTCCCCAACAAAGAGCGGGGCAGCAAAATCCGCATCACCAAAAAGCTGGCCCTCGACCAAATTGGCAAGTCAAGTATCAACCCCACATTAAAATAACCCCAATAACATGAAAAAAATCATCCTTCTCGTCTTCGCCATGCTCCTAGTTTTAGGTGGAGCGCAGGCCCAGAAAAAGAAAACCAACAAACCCGTCAACAACAAAGAAACGGTCGACGGCATCGTAAAAGGCGACATCCAAATCACCGAGTATCTTCCCCTCCCTGCTCCCGAGGTTGGATTGGACGCACCTCTCCAAGAGGTACTCAAAAACCGTCAAACCATTCGCAAATTCAGCGAGGAAGACCTCCCGCTCGAAATGCTCTCCAGCCTCCTGTGGTGTACCTATGGCTACAACCGTCCCGAAGAGCAGAAACGTGTCGTCCCCTCCGCAGTCAACTGCCAAGAATACGACATCTATGTCTTCACCCGCGAGGGCACATATCTATATGATGCCGAGAAGAACGCGCTGGGCTTAGTCGTTTTAGGCGACAATCGCTCCATCATCAGCCAGCAGAAATTCTTCGCCATCGCCCCCGTCTCCATCGTCATGGTGGCCAACTACGATCGCATGGGCATGTTCAAGGATGAAGCCACCCGCGACTTCTATGCTGCCACCGACTGTGGCTACATCAGCCAGGACATCTACCTCTTTTGTTCCGCTGCCCATCTGGGCACCGTCGCCTGTGGAGGCATTGATCGCGAAGCCATCCAGAAACTCTTAGGTTTCAAAAACGGACGTGCCATGCTGGCTCACCCTGTGGGTCTAAAATAAGTTGACCTCTCCATGCTGTTAAGGCTCACCAAACAATTCAGCTTTGAAATGGCCCATGCCTTGCCCGCCTATGAGGGCAAGTGCCATAACATTCATGGCCATTCTTACAAACTATTTGTCACCGTCGAAGGGGCACCCCTGCAGCAGCAGGGTGCCCCTACCGACGGCATGGTTCTTGACTTCCATCAGCTGAAGGAAATCGTCAACCGCCACATTGTCGAACAGTTCGACCATGCCCTTGTCCTTCCCCGCAAAGGGCAAGAACCAGACGACAACACCGACAGCCCAACTCAACTGGGAGGCTACGCCGCCAAACTCATCCTTGTCGACTTTCAGCCAACCTCCGAGAATCTCCTGCTTCATTTTGCCCGCCTCCTTAACGGACAACTCCCAGCCGGCACTCGCCTCCACTCCCTCAAACTTTACGAAACCGAAACCTCTTGCGCCGAGCTGATTCTATAGGCAATCCCTCTCATCCACTTCCGGCTAATTCCATCACTCCTTTCACCTACCACCCGTCACCTAATAGAACAGTTTCTTCAATTGATAAAACTCTATTGTGTCCAGGTTATAGTCGTTGTTCGGCTCATAAGCCAGTTTCAAAGTGTCGCTTAATGGAACGCAAAGGTTCATCTGTAGCCTGTTGTGGCGGTCGGCCTTAAATAGTTGCGGCATTCCCTCCATTTTGCACCGAAACGGTATTTCCTCATTTACAGCGCAATTGCTACTTTTCTCATCAATTTCTATTGAACTTGGCTTCACAACAAACATACGCTTGGCCAATGGTGTGAAAACGCCCGTCTCTGTGTGTTCCCAAGTGGGGTCATAGTGAAAATAAACATCCTTCATGTCATATCCCAACGATGGCAGCCATTTGCTATACTTTTCAGCATAATGCTTGATAGTGCCCAAAGTGTCCTCCACCAGATTACCCTTCTCGTCGGGAGTCAGCACATGAAGCCAATTGAATCCCGCCACCAGATAAAACCGCCATTGCGTAGTATCGTGCCTAGCATACATCTCTCGCAACTCTTTCTGCAAATGTTCGCGACAAGGTTTACAAACAGCATCAAAAAAGTAAACCACCTTCCAATGTGTTGTATCCTCAACGACAAGTTTCACCAGTTCATCGGTGCTGACCAGTTGGGGTTCAACGCTTTTGGCACTCTCAAACGAAAGCACTTCTGCCTTTTCTTGTGCTATGTCTTCTCCAGCACTACCGTTGCAACCACCCAGAGAAACCACAATCATGGCCGCCAACAATAAAAAACAACAACTTTTCCTCATAACTATCATGTACAAAAATGAAAGACTATTCAACCGCTCTTGATCCTCTATGTGACTGACTTTCCAACTCCATTTTGCCAAAACGCAAGGTCACACCCAGCGATATATACCTTGAGCTGCTATGCATATTGCTCGAAGTGAGCAAATAAGGATTAGTGCCTGCCGATGCCTGCCTGTTACTATCCAAGAGGTCTTTCACATTCAAGTAGATGGACAACTTGCGGTCCCACAAGTCTGTACTGAGGCCCAAATCCACCGTGAAACATGGCTCAATATAGCTCATTAGGCCCAGTTGCTGCGTAGTGTAGCGGCAGTTGCCAAAAAGTTGCAACTTATCCCATAGTTTCGCCCACACATTCAGCCTCACCGAGGCCGTCCAAAGGTTCTCCTCATTCCACTCATCTGGGCGGAACATCATACGATAGCCGTAATTGTACAGTTGCACATCAAATCGGGTATTGAAAAACGCCGTGGGTCGGTAGGTGACGTTCAGTCGTCCTCCAGCTGCCTGACTGCTGCCTATGTTCATCGGTTTGCGGAATGAGACCTCACGTCCAAATACCTCGTTATACGCCACATCACTAATCGTAGCCACTTGATTGGTACTGGCGGTGTAAAAAACTTCACAACCCACCGAACCAAAGCCATCCCAGAACTTATTCCAATTGCCCTCCACGGTGTGATGGGGCGACATGAGCAGGTTTGGATTGCCCGTGGAGTAGCTATCGCGTTCATACTCAATAAAACTGCTCAAGTCCTCAGCATCAGGAAGCGCACTCCTTCTGGTATAACTCAAGGTGAAATTGTGCATATCCTCCGTGCTGTACGAAAGATGGATTGACGGCACATAATAGAGGTATTGTCCTCGGTTGGTCACGGTGGTATAGCCACTATAACTAACCATCGAGTATTGTTCACCCACTTGCAGCCCTACCTTGGCAGTAAAATGGCCTATGCGACGTTGCAACGTGGCGTAGCCGTGGTAGTTCACCTCATTGTTCGTGCGCTGATAGCTACGCAAGAAGTCGCGACGGAACGTCGGCATACTGTCGATAGTAGACATATAGTGCTGGGGAAACTGATAGGATAATCTTGCACCCACCACGGCCTCCCAGTTGGTGGCAAAGGGACGTGAATAACCGACCTCCATCGAGGTGCGGTTTCCACCATTTCTCATGGATTGCCCACAAAGATGATAGCTCAACAATGGCTGTTCAACATAGTCGCGCCATTCTTCAGAGGTACACTTATAGCCAAAGCCCGACATATCCGCACTCACCCACAGCATATGACCTTGGTCATCAAATTGGCGGCTGTAGTGGAGTCCGCCATAATAGCCCGCCTGCGGTATTTTGTTTTGGCTGGAACTATGGTAACTGTAGTTGCCCGGCATGTAGATTAGCTCTCGCCATGACATCTCCTGATTCGATACTGAACTATAGGACGAAGGATAGGCTCCTGCCCAGTAATAGAGCGTCCGCAGCGTGTCAAAATCATAATGTCCGCTGATGTAGGCAAAGCTGCCATGTCGCCAATAGTCGTTGCGCATCGCGTAGGACTTCATCGCCGAGGTGTCGCCTGTTGGAGTGAAGAGGGTGCTACCTCCGTTTTGCTCACTCCAGGTGTGGCTGTAGTCATACTCGAGGTAAACATTAAAAGATAACTTCTTGCCACTATAGACATACGACACCCAGGGAGACACCTGCGGCCGCATATTGCCCGTGGCGCCAAAGGAGAAAAACTCGTTGCGCTTAATCTTAGTCCTAGTGACAATATTCACCACAGGACCTCCACCCCCATATCTGGCCGAAGGGTTCGTAATGACCTCTATGCGGTCAATCGCATTGGCCGGCAAGTTCTTGATGTATTGTCGCAGAGTCTCACCACTCAGGTGCGAGGGGCGGTCGTTAATCCAAACATCCACGCTTTGCGTCCCCCTCAGGGTAATGTTGCCCTCGGCATCTACTTCCACGCCTGGCGCATTCTGCAAAGCATCGCTGGCTGTGCCGGTTTGAACGCTGGGGTCATCCGAGACGTTATACAACTCTTTCTCTCCATCCACGGCAAACAGGGGTCTCACCGCCGTCACCTCCACTTCTTGCAGAGCCTTTGCCGAAGGAGATAAATAAATAGAATCAACTGATATAGAATTAATTGTGTCGTTTTTGCCTATTGCAAGCGTATCCACCACTTGGGCGTAGCTCCCGCCCGCCACCAGCACGAAGGCCAGCAGCCAAATAAAATGTTTTTTCATGATGTAATAAAGTTATTTCTTCGTTTTCAAAAGGGTCACTTCCAGCACAAACCTATCTCCCTCCATTTTAGGATTAAAAAAGCCTGTCGTATCGTAGCGCTTGCGGGCATCGGCCAAGACCTTGTTGTACTCGAATTCCCAGCTTGTGCCAAATTCTTCTACCTTTTTCCCCAATGCTGTCTTATACTGGTGTGCGAACGTGGCGCTCCCATTCGTAGTCGAGCCCAAAAGGCGATTGCCACGGTTCCAGTTATGATCGTTATCATATTCGCAAGGCACCACTATCTTAGCAAACACGGTATCGGTCTGCTTGCCTAAACTAACCTCAACAATCTCCCCATCCACCTCAGTAGTAGATAAAGAAACTTCAACAGTGTCAATGCGGTAGCGATAAGACGGCAGCCCTGCCAACATCTTCTTAAGCCCATCGATGGGGTCGGCATCCACTAAGCGCACCACAATGCTATCTTTGTTGCAGCAAACCGTCTCCATCGTCATATTCAGCCATGGTTTGCCATTGCTGTCGTTGATATGTAACCCGTAGTCGTCAATAAAATACGTGCAGTTCTGATTCTCCCCACCAACACTTTGGTCGAGAATGACCACACGACCGTCGCCGATGAAGCTAAAAATACGGTTCTCCAGTCCTAAAAATTCGCTGCAAAGCAATGTGGGTTCGGCAGGATTGTCGGACTTGAGCTGTATGGAGCCAACCTCATAGTGGCCGCGCAATTCCGATTCTGGGGTACATCCAACCAACAAAATGACAGCAATTAAGGGCAACGCCACCAGCGGCAACAGCCATCCGTGACGCGACCGATGTTGCGCCATCATGCCAATGCGCTTGCCAATGATTCCATAGTCAAAAGAATTGGTTAGCTGACTGTATACCTTGCCGCTCACCTGGTGATAAAACAGCTGTGCATAGTCGGTACCCTGCTCTGAATTGAGCATCACGTTGTCGGTAAAATATTCGTGCACGCGCTTCAACTCGCGTTCATAAAGCCATATAAAAGGATTGAACCACAGCACCGCTTTCGCCACCTCGCACAAAAGACAATCCAAAGAATGGTGTTGACGAACATGTACTTGTTCATGACCAACCAATTGTTCCACCTCTTTGTCACTAAAGCCATTTGTGCCCACCACGATATGGTTGCCGAAAGAAAAGGCAGATGTACCCTCCTCCAGCAGACTTACGCGGCAGCCATTCTCCATTTTAAAAGGCAAACCGTGCAGGTATTTGCGCAGGCGCAGCAAACGGATGACAAGCAACAATAATGAAACAAAACAACCCATGCCATAGATTATCCAAAAGGCGTAAACATAGGCTGTATGGGAGTTAGCAGCGGCTTTGTCGGAACTTTGCTGAATGGTTGATTGGACCTGTATCTGCGTCCCTGTTGTGTGGTTGGGCGTGGTTGTCACCTTAACTGTCTGTTGGGAGGGCATCGTGACGTCTTGCTCCGGGGAGGAAAACTGATTTTGCTGAGCTATATTATTGTAATAGCTAAGCGGATTGTTCAGCGAAAGATGCGCCAATGGCAGCAAGAAAGAGAGCAGCAATGTCCCCACCAGATAGTAGCGGACCATAGCAAAGCGGGTCTCGCGCCGCATCAGCAGCCAATATGCGGCAAAAAACAAGATTGTGCCCATAGAGGCCAAAATCAGGTATCTCATGGCATGTCCTCCTATTTAGAATTGGTGTTGGCTTCTTTTTTAACAGCTTTGTTCTGCAGGGTAGACTTCCGCTTCTCTTCGATTATGCGGCTGAGGGTGTCCAAATCCTCCTCGCTCACCTTGTCGCCATTGATGAAAAAGGAAACCAACGAAGAATAGGAAGCGTCAAAGTAGTTCTTAATCAGCGAACCCAGCATACTTCCAGAGTAGGCTTCCTTGCTCACGATGGGATAATACTGGTTGTTGCCGTTGAAGCTCTCATGGCCCACAAAACCTTTTTGCTCCAAGATGCGAATCATCGTCAGCACCGTGCGATAGGCGGGTTGGGGCTCCGCCACCACGGCAGCGGCAATCTCCCCAGCAAATCCCTTACCCAATCGCCAGATGGCTTGCATTACCTGCTCCTCCGCTTTGGTCAAGGAATGGGGTGTTTCCTGTGGCTCTCGTTTCTTTTTTACCATAATATAAGATTTTGTTTTGTGATTAGATTTTAAAGTTAAGCCTATGACTAAATATTTAATCCGGTAAAAAAACGAGGATATTTTCATTTTATTGTGCCACTTGGATTATTTTTTTAATCAAAAGAGATAGTAAGCAATCCTTTGGACTGATTTTCATTCATTTATCGTCTACTATTAAGGGAATATGAAACTCTGTTTTTAAATCTCCACCCTACCGAGGCCCTAACTTCGCCGTAAGTTGTATGTAACTGCTCCTATTAAATTACCTTTCATTTAGGTTTATATTATATTTATATTAATAAAGATAAACAAAATATAAATAAAATATAAATAAAATATAAATAAAATATAATATAAACCTAATCTAAATATAATATAAATAATGAGGCAGAAGCCTTTTTACATCTTCGCTACCGCAACCATCCATTTGACAGTTGCTATACCGGAAAGGTGGCTATCTAATAGTTGCTGATGAAGAGGGTGGTGCCGTCGTAGTAGGTGCTGTATTTGTATAAGTAGCAGGAGGTTCGGCTGCCTTCCAGGGGGCAGCCGTCGGCAAAGGTATTGAACCGAGAATGGCACTTGGGACACTCTAGGACAATGTTGCCAAAGCCTTCGGCCATGGCGAGGCGACCTGTGTCGAGGGGACAGGAACGCTCATAGCAGGCGAAATCGTTGTAGCCAACACGTACCACAACAAGGCCGTTGGCTCCACCTACCAGGTACTCATAGCCATCGCAGTTGTTAATGCCTGGATAGAGGGGCGAATTGGGGTCAATCTGACAACTGGCATCGCCAATGGGAACTTTGCAACGGCCTTCCTTGCCACAACTGGAGAGGATGAAAAGGCTGGTTGACAACAATAGCATGGCAAACAGGGCTGCCCATGAGGCTTGAGGGGTGGCGGGACGGTGTTTTTTCATGATGATGGAGTGGCTAAAAGGGCAAAAGGCTGGGGCGACGGTGCTTGGGCAATCGGTTACTCGCCATAATCGCCGTAGATGGTTTTGAGGAGGACCTCGGCGGTGATGCGGAGGGTGTTGCGGTCGATATGGGAGAGGTTGTCGTTGACGGTGTGCCAATGCGGGAAGAAACTCATGCCACGGCTGTTCTGCACGATGTCGATCATGGGGATGTTGGCAAGTCGGTTGACATAGTAATGGTCATCGAGAATGGGGTCGGTGTTGGTGTTCTCAAAAATCTTGTCGTGGCCGAGGGCAGCGGCGGCAGCCCACATCTTGTTGAGAACGCTGCCAGCATACTGTCGGCTGATTTCCTCTTTGGTGAAGCGGGGTTGCTCGGTTCCCACCATGTCGAGGAGCACGCCGTAGACGGCGGTGTAATAGGGTGTGTGCGGATTGAGGCTCCAATATTGGGAGCCTTTACACCAACTGTCCTCAACATAGTTGTCGGCCCACTCTGGACAGCCCTGGTCTTCGACATCGAAAAAGATGAAGTCGATGGAGACACGAGGACGCTGGCCGGCCATGACGCGGGCCATCTCCATGAGCACTCCGACACCGCTGGCTCCGTCGTTGGCTCCAAGGATGGGTTTGCGGTGATTGTCCTCATCCTTGTCGTGGTCGGCCCATAGGCGGCTGTCCCAGTGGGCTGCCAGAAGGAGACGCTTGCCGGTGGACGACTGGGCAGGGGCCTCGATGGAGGCGATGATGTTCTTGCCGCGGACGGTAGTGCCATCCCAGAGGGTGGCGGGGAAGTCCTGCACGATGACCGTGTCGCACCAACGGCCCATCTGGCGGGCAAGATAGTTGGCGCACAGGGTTTGCGCCTTGGTATTGGGGGTGCGGAATCCAAAGGCCACCTGGTCGGCAACAAACTGATAGGCAGAGTCGGCATTGAAGGCAGGAATAGAGACCTGGCTGTAGTCGACGGTGGGTGTGGCGGTTGGGGCAGCTGTCTTGTTGGAGCCGCCACCACAAGCGGCCAGGAGGAGGATGGAGAGGAGGGGAAGGAGTTTCTTCATGATGATAAGGTACCTATTATGTGAGAATGGACGTTAGCCCCTGCGGGTGAACCGCAAACTGCGACTAACGTCCAAATAAAGATGAAATGGATGAGATGATTAGGCTTACTTGATGCGCTCGGCGTACTCGTTGGTGCGGGTGTCGACCTTGATGCGCTCGCCTTCTTTGATGAAGAGGGGGACACGAATCTGTACACCGGGTTCGACGGTGGCATCCTTCATGGCGTTGGTGGCGGTGTTGCCAGCAAAGCCGGGTTCGGTGTAGGTGACAACGGTCTCGATGAAAGGAGGCAGCTCGCAAATCAGCGGGGTCTCGGTGTCGGCCTCGACGGTGACCTCAACATACTGACCGTCCTTGAGGAACTGGGGAGCGTTGATGATGCTCTCGGGGATGTAGATCTGCTCGTAAGTCTCGGTGTGCATGAAAACATGCATGTCGCCCTCCTTGTAGAGGTAGGTGTAGGGACGACGCTCTACGCGGACGATGTCGATCTTGGCACCGCTGGGGAAGGTGTTCTCGAGGATGCGGCCGGTCTTGACGCTGCGCATCTTAGTGCGAACGAAAGCGGCACCCTTGCCGGGTTTTACATGAAGGAATTCTACGATGGTGTAGATGTCGTTGTTGAAATTAATACAGAGTCCGTTCTTAATATCTGTGGTTGTTGCCATATAATGTAATTTTTTTGAGTTATCTAATTGGACGAGGGTTTGTGGCAGCCTTTTCTATGGCTATGCACGACCCGTTTATTTCTCGTTTTTTTTCTTTTCTTCGGAATAGAGCTGGGTGAGGCGGCGCAGGTCGCTTTTGAGAACGTCGATTTCAGCATCGGCTGCCTGACGGCGGGTGCGTTCCATCATCATGCGGCTGAGGACTGCCAGGATGAGGATGATGAGGGTGAGGTTGAGCGCCCCGGCCCCTTGTTTATGGAAAACAAAGTAGACGACGGTGGCACCAATAATGAGAATATACGATATGATTTCGTAGATTCGGAGGTTTCTCTGATAGTTCATAGCTATAACATTACAACGTTAAGTAGCACAATTTGTTGAATCTAAATATATATATACTGTCCAACTGAATTATTTTTCGCGCTGCAAATATACACAAAAATATCCGATTTATAAACAGACGAATTAAATTATTTAGTCAACACGGTTTGTACCCTACAAAAAGAAAGACTTTTGGTTTGGCGTTGCCCCCCCTATTGGTGGTGAGGACGACTTGGGTTTCCTTTCTTTTTGATTTGGGTTGAACCCAAATTGGTCAAGAGTCCGACTTGGATATCCTAAAAATCTGAAAAATCTTGTTTAATCGGAGAAAATTTTGTTATTTTGTAAACTGAAGTAAAGGGGTTCAACCGCAACGAGCCCCGCATAAATTACTGAGGTCAAACACTATATTATAAAAAATAGGATTATTCAAAAAAACGAGAATATGAAAAAGTGCGTTAAAGTTTTCGTATCGCTGCTTCTTTTGGTGGGTCTGTTAGGCATCACCGGTGCCCTCTCCTCTTGCAAGTCTAACAACGGGGTGTATATGAATTCCCCCAAGAAATACAAATCAAGCAAGACCATCAAGAACAACTATTCCGTGAAGGGAACAAACAAGAAAAACGGTTCGACCTACCACTCCTATTGATTGTAGATGATGAGCTACCCTACTCACAGCCAGCGCAGGCCGAGGGGTCTTGTGCGGTGGATTGTCTGTTTGCTGCTGGTGTTGCCGCTACCATGGGGCAACTTGCTGAAAGCATCTTCCCTTCCCAGCATTACGACTGCTGAAGGTTCACGCTTTAAGATTAGCGGCGAAAGCAGCCTCTCGGGCATTTTCACCCTGACCATTTACGACGGAGACAGCACCTACCATACCTACACAGACAAAGGCGACAAAGGCATGTTCCTTTTCACCGGAGGAGTGGCGAAGCCTGTGTTGGCCTCCTTGCAGCACAACACGATGAGCCGTCCGCTCTATTTCTTTTTGGAAAACTCGGAGATACGCATCTCGCTGAACGCCACTCGTCCGGAGCTGTCGGTAATCAGTAACTCGCGCAGCAACAGCGAGTACCGCTACCTGATGGAGCGATACCGCAATGCCGCCGACCGCAACAGTTTTCTGAAGCAATATGCCAAAGAGGAGCCCGCCTCGATTTATCTGCCTTTTGTGCTCTACCAGGAGATGGGCAGTTTGGACGATGGGGTGGTGCGCCAGATCATCAGCATGATTGCCGATGAAGGCCGTCACACCTACCACTATACGCTCTTGCGACGATGGATGAAAGCCACTCCGGCTGTGTCGGAAGGGAGTGAGATGCCCGACTTTGCCTACCTGAACAGCAAGAAAGAGCGTTGCACCTTTGAGCAAACCCGCAACACCGAAGGGTCGACGCTGATTGTGTTTGGTGCCAACTGGTGCGACCGTTGCAAGGCACAACAGGCACAGGCGGAGAAAACCATTGGCGACAGGCCAATAAAACTGCTGACCATCAACATCGACGACAACCCCAACGGATGGGATGCCAACTACTTGAAACAGTTGAGTGTGGACCACATACCCTATATGATTTTAGTGGACAAGAGAGGTATCGTGGTGGCAAGAGACATTCGTATTTGGGAATTGGAGAGGGTTTTGAAAAAAGGAAAGTAACCAGCAACGGATTTCGTTAGGTTTGTGACGCTTGGGTAGGGTTTTTGAATGGAGGTTTTGCCACTAAGGGAGCGACACGGACAGTTGGAGATTCAATCATCAGATTATCGATATTAATTTTGCGGACGACAATGGAAAGTAATCTTTATCCCATGAAATTCATGCCCTTGTATAAGAACAAAGTATGGGGCGGTAACAAAATCGGCACACTGGGTTTCGACTATTCGCCGCTGCCCAACTGTGGCGAGTTGTGGGCCCTGTCGGGCGTGGTTGGCAACGAGTCGGTTGTTGCTAACGGTTTCTTGGCTGAGAACGACATCAACGAGGTGTTGGAGATTTACATGGGAGAGCTGATTGGCGAGCAAAACTTCAATCATTTTGGCACGGAGTTTCCCCTACTGGTGAAAATCATCGATGCCAACGACGACCTTTCCATCCAGGTGCATCCCGATGACCGGCTGGCGCGTGAGCGCGGCATGGAAAACGGCAAGACCGAGATGTGGTACATCATGGAGGCAGAGAAGGGTGCCCATATTGTCAATGGGTTCAACCAAAGCATCACCAAGGAGGAATACCAGCAAATTCTTGCCTTGGGCAAGTTGGAGGATGTCCTACACATAGAGCAGGCTGAGGCGGGCGACATGTTCTTTATTCCGGCCGGACGCGTACATGCCTTGGGAAAAGGGTTGATGCTGGCTGAGATACAGCAGAATAGCGACTGCACCTACCGCATCTACGACTACAACCGTCCAGACTCCAACGGCAAGCTGCGCGAGCTCCACACCGCCGAGGCGTTGGATGCCATCGATTTCAGCGAGCTGAAAGATGGCAAAACACACTATACCTATAAAGAAAACAGTACTACACGATTGGCGGAATGCCCTTATTTCACCACCAACCTCATTCCGCTGACAAAACCCTTGAAGAAGGACTTTAACTCGTTGGACTCCTTTGTCATCTACCTTTGTGTGGAGGGTATTGCGGCCGTGAAGAGCTTGAACGAGATTGTACCCATCCATGCGGGCGAGTGTATGCTGGTGCCTGCTATAGCCGACACCGTGGAGCTCTTTTCAGAAGGACCGGCCAAACTGCTGGAGGTCTACATAGACCCCGAACAATGGACCGACAAAGAGAGCCACAACCATTCTACCGACCGCGACTGGCTGGCTCAGTTTGTTGGAAATGCTGAGAACCTCTAGAGATAGGTACTAAGACACTTTCGTAGAGACATGTTTTAACCCCCAATCGGTCATTAGGCCGATTGGGGGTTAAGTTATTATGTTTGCCAAAAAATTGAGGAATTAAGCTCCAAAAAACAAGAGCTGTGTAACCTGAGTGCACAGCTCTTGTTGATTTCTTAACTGGAGAGTGATTTTTAGAACTCAGCAGTTTTAGGTGTGCGGGGGAAGGGGATGACGTCGCGGATGTTGGCCATTCCGGTGACGAAGAGCATCAGGCGTTCGAAGCCGAGACCGAAGCCGGCATGGGGGCATGTGCCGTAGCGCCGAGTGTCGAGATACCACCACATGTCTTTCATGGGGATGTTGCGCTCGGTGATGCTGGCCATGAGTTTGTCATAGCTTTCTTCGCGGACGGAGCCACCAATGATTTCGCCTATCTGCGGGAAGAGCACATCGGTGCCCTGAACGGTCTTGCCGTCGTCGTTCTGCTTCATGTAGAATGCCTTGATCTCCTTGGGGTAGTCAATCATGATGACGGGTTTCTTGAAGTGTTCTTCAACGAGGTAACGCTCGTGTTCGCTGGCCAGGTCGACACCCCAATAGACAGGAAACTCGAATTTGTGGCCATTTTTGACTGCCTCTTCGAGGATGCGGATGCCCTCGGTGTAGGGAAGGCGGACAAAGTCGGTATCGACGACGCTACGAAGGCGTTCCAGGAGCCCTTTGTCAATCATCTTGTTAAGGAACTCAAGATCGTCGGAGCAGTGGTCGAGGGCCCAGCGGACGCAATATTTGATGAATTCTTCCTCGAGGGCGGTGAGGTCGTCGAGCTGGTAGAAGGCCATCTCGGGCTCCACCATCCAGAACTCGGCGAGGTGGCGCGGGGTGTTACTGTTCTCGGCACGGAAGGTGGGGCCGAAGGTGTAGATTTTGCCTAAGGCCGTGGCACCCAGTTCGCCTTCGAGCTGGCCGCTGACGGTGAGGGCTGTCATCTTGCCAAAGAAATCCTGCTCGTAGTCGATGCTGCCGTCTTCCTTGCGGGGAGGATTGTTGAGATCGAGGGTGGTGACTTGGAACATCTCGCCGGCACCTTCGCAGTCGGAGGCGGTGATTAATGGGGTATGGAAATAGAAGAATCCGCGTTCGTGGAAGAAGGTGTGGATGGCATAGGCCATATTGTGGCGGATGCGGCAGATAGCTCCGAAGGTGTTGGTTCGAAGGCGCAGGTGGCCAATCTCGCGGAGAAATTCCATGGAGTGGCCTTTCTTTTGAAGGGGATAGGTGTTGGGGTCGGCTTCGCCATAGAGGAGGATGGATTGGGCCTGCACCTCTACGCTCTGGCCTGCACCCTGGGACCGGACGAGCTTGCCATCGACGCTGATGCAGGCTCCGGTGGTGATGCGGCGCAGTAGTTCTTCGTCAAAATTGGCGAGGTCTACTACTATCTGAATATTGTTGATGGTGGAACCGTCGTTGAGGGCGATGAAGGCCACGTTTTTGTTGCCGCGCTTGGTACGCACCCAGCCTTTGACGTTGATGGTGGTATCAATCAATTGTTCTGCACTGGGTGAAAGAAGTTGTTTGATTTCGATACGTTTCATGTTATGTATTGTTTATTATTTTCCTGAGGTTATTTTTTCTTGTGGAAGCTGCCGAGCATCAGGTTGAGCTCGACATCGGATGCGAACTTAACGATGCGGTCCTCTTGGTCGCGGGGGCAGATGAGCAGGGTGTTGCCATCACCAGCTATAATATAGCCGTCGAGACCTTGAACGACAACGGTTTTGTTTTCGGGGATATGGACGACGGTGTTGTGTACTTCGTATGGGAAGACAGTGCCGGAGATGATGCTGTTGCCATTGTCGTCGTGGGGATAGGTGTTGTAGAGCAGGTCCCAGGTTTCTACATCGGACCAAGGAAAGGAGGCTTCGAGGACATAGACGTTCTCGGCATGCTCCATGATGCCGAAGTCGACAGAGATGGTGTCGCAGAGGGAGTAGACGCGCTCGACCTCCTCTGTAGGGGTATGGGCGGTGAGGTTGAAGATGCTTTTGGCAATATTAGGCAGGAAGGTATTGTAGGCTTTGCGTAGCGTGGGGAGCCGCCACACGAAGATGCCGGCATTCCAAAAGAACTCGCCTGTGGTGATGAACTGGCGCGCCATTTCTATGGGCGGTTTCTCGGTGAAGGTGATGACTTTGTGGAGGTTGTGGGCATCGGGAAGAGCAGGGCTTTCGCTAAACTGTATGTAGCCGTATTTGGTGTTGGGGTAGGTGGGGCGCACGCCGATGGTAACGATGTAGTTGTGCTGAGCGGTAAAGGAGAGGGCTTGGTGAATGTCGTGGTCGAATTTTTCCTCGTCGAAAATGGCGTGGTCGGAAGGAGTGACGATGATGTTGGCCTCAGGATCGAGCTGGCCGATAATGGCAGCAGCATAGGCTATGCAGGGGGCTGTGTTGCGGCGGTAGGGCTCGCTGAGCACTTGGTAGGGCAGCAGGTTGGGGATTTGCTCTCGCACACGGTCGACATAAAGACTATTGGTGACAATGATAATGTTCTCTCGGGGGCAGATGCGCTCGAAGCGGTGAAAGGTGCTTTGGAGCATTGACTCGCCATTGCCGAGCAGGTCGATGAACTGCTTAGGGTTATTGGCCTGGCTGATGGGCCAGAATCGAGTGCCAAAGCCACCGGCCATGATGATACAATAGTTGTTCAATGTATGAGGGTTTTTATGCGTTTTTTAGACTATTGTGATTTGCTGGTTGTTGATGGGTGTTTTCTGTTTTTGAACTGTTCAGACGCTCACAGCACCCTTGATGTGGGGATGGGGGTCGTAGCCCTCAAGTTGGAAGTCGTCGAAGTCGAAACTGAAAATGTCTTTCTTGTCTGGATTGAGGCGCATGGTGGGGAGTGGCCGTGGCTCGCGGGTGAGCTGGAGCTTGCATTGGGCGATGTGGTTGTTGTAGATGTGGGCATCGCCAAGGGTGTGGACGAAGTCGCCATACTGCAGGCCGCAGGCTTGTGCAGTCATCATGGTGAAGAGGGCGTAGGAGGCAATGTTGAAAGGAACGCCAAGGAAGATGTCGGCGGAGCGCTGGTAGAGCTGGCAGCTGAGGCGGCCGTCGGCTACATAGAACTGAAAGAGGATGTGGCAAGGAGGGAGGTGCATGGCCTCGAGCTCGCCAACATTCCATGCCGAGACGAGGAGACGACGGGAGTCGGGGTTGTCCTTAATCTGGCTGATGAGATTGCTGATTTGGTCGATATGGCGACCATCGGCACAACCCCAAGAACGCCACTGGTGGCCATAGATGGGGCCGAGCTCGCCGTCGGGGCCAGCCCATTCGTCCCAGATGGTAACATTGTGGTCGTGTAGGTACTGGATGTTGGTGTCGCCACGGAGGAACCACAGTAACTCATATATGATGGAGCGTAAGTGCAGTTTTTTTGTGGTCAACAGGGGGAAGCCGTCGTCGAGATGGAAACGCATCTGGTAGCCGAAGGTGCTGATGGTTCCGGTGCCTGTACGGTCGTGCTTCGGTATTCCGTTGTCGAGCACATGCTGCAGGAGGTCGAGGTATTGTTTCATGTTTGTCCTTTATATCTATAAAGGTTAACGAAAGAAGTCTTTTATTATTATGCCGAAGTCTTTTTTTGTTGTACCGTGCTTATTCTTCTATTAGTACGCCGCTGATGCACCAATGGCTGAAGCTGCCTGCCTGTGGCTCTCCTTGTGGAATGGCTACGGTAATGGTGTGGCTGCCGCGCGAAAGTTTGGGTAGGGTGAAATAGACAGGTTGTGTGGCTGTTCCTGGACACCAACCGCTGCGCGAGAAGTCACTGCTGGACATTCCGTTCCAAAAGTTGCCACTGACGGGGTTCCACTCACGATAACGGCCGCAGTCGCTGCGCCAGGGGGTGTGGGTGAAGACGGGCTGGCCATCGATGAGTATGGTGTGGGTTTTGGGGTTGAACTCGTCGCCCCCATCCCATCCACCATGACCTGTAGCAATATATCTGAGTCTGTATTGGGCGTTGGTGTCGTAGATGCTGAAAGAAACTTTGATGCTATCGGTGCCGAACAGCTTTCCGTAGTTCTGTCCAGCCATCTCCAGCGCGTTGCATGTGTTGAAAAGTGGACGCGGTTGGCTGTTGGAGGGTTCAGGCAGTGTAGGGTCAGAGTCGCCAGGATAGGACTTGATATCGAGGGTGACAGTGTGACCGCCTTTGTCATAGTTGCCAATCCAAATGCCAATCCACACTTCGCCCTGCAGCAGTTGTGCCAGATCAGTCACCTCCTGCTTGTAGTAGGCTTCATCTTCCCAGTCAAGACCGTCTATCTGTACACGGTCGTTGAACTGGCCCACACCAAAGGGGGTGAAGAAACGCATGAGCTCTACAGGTGGCTCATAAATGAAGGATGAGATAAAATACTGATGCAGATGGCTGATGCCGGGTAGGAAGCCCTGATAGCGCTCTCCGTCGCGTCCAATGAAGCAGGGTAGACTGTCGGGGTGGCTGTTGATGCCGTCGAAAAAGTTAGGCTTCAGATCTACATACGCTTCAGGAATGACAAAAACCGACCCAGTGCGGTCGTAGGCATCACCGTTACTGCGTTGCCGCAATTCGAGGAAAGTTTGGTAGTGGAGAGGGAGCTGGGGCAGTCGAACACGCTTGAGAGCGAGCGTACCGCCTGCATAGTGCAACACACTGTCGAAGGGTGTGTTCTCGCGGTAGTTTCCTTCAATGTGGTCGTTCTTTCCGCACCAGCACAGCTGCACGCTGTCAAACACTCTTGTGGTGATAACCATGTGATTGCGTTTGATGTCAGACAGTTGCCGCCAAGTGACGGGTATGGCATTGCTGCTGGGGTAGAATTTGCTGCTGTGCATCTTTTCAGTTTTGGCCAGCTGCATCTGGCATTGTCCATTACGCCAAAAACTCACCAGCAACCCTGGGAAACGTCCATAGTGGGGAAGAGGAGTGATGTCGCGCGGAGCCACGCCGCCACAACTGTTGTTACGGTTCCACCAAGTCTTAAACGGTTGTACGTAGAATTCCATCTTGTTGCTGTTGATGGAGCAAGTGTAGCGAGTGAGACCATTCACTTGTGCAGTGTCGAATTTGATATCGGTGCGCCCAAATGGGGTGGCAGTACGGTAACACTGACTCCTGTCGCTATCAAATATGGTGGTAATGGTGATGATGCTGTCTTCATCGACAAAGATATCATCAACCGAATAGCCCGGGATGTAATTCCCTTTGGCATTGGCTGCGGGTTGATACTCTCCAGGTAACGATTGGCCATCGGCTATAAGGTATTGGTCGAAACCGCCAATTTCTATTTGCACATATTGGGTATCGATTCTCTCACCGTAGTTGTACACCTCGTATATAAAGTGGTTGTCGGTGCGTGAGACCTTGACGGGTTTCACGTTCTGCGCCATACAGAGTGTGGTACCCAATAAAAGAAGGAAGAAGAATGTCTTTTTCATTTGTAATTGCTATAGAGAGTGTTATTTCTGGCTGCCAGTATCGGAGGACTCATTGTCCTCATCGGGCAAGTCTATAACCTTGAAACGGGACTGCCGCTGATGCCAACGGTCGAGAGCCAACTGCCGCAGGTCGGCCACATCGTCTCTCTCGTCCATAATCTCTAATCCAACAATGGTTTCGATTATATCTTCAAGTGTAATGATGCCTTGGAAGCTGCCATATTCGTCTATCACACAGGCGATATGCCGTTTGTTGCTGAGCATTGAATTCCATATTTCAGAAACAGGCAGTTTCTCGCCATACATGGCAATCTCGCGTTTGATGTCGCCGAGGGTGGTGTTGAATTTGTCTTCGGTGAGCATCTCTAGGGCCTCGCTGCGGAGCACATAGCCGGTAATATATTCGTCGGAATCGCTGTAGACGGGGATACGCGAAAAGTGCGAGTATGTCTTGTCGAGATAGAACTCCTTGAGGGTCATCTGCTCGGGGGCAATGGCCGCCACCGTGGTGGGGGTCATCACGTCTTCGGCCTTCACGTCGTCCAGCTTGATAACGTTTTGGATGATTTTGTTCTCGTCTTCGTCAATGACCTCCTCGTCTTCAGCCATATCGGCCATGGCAGCCACTTCCTCACGGCTTACGGCTGTTTCATCCTCGTCGGTGGCGGCAATGCTCTTGCTCAGTTTTTCCACAACCCACACGATGGGAAAGAGTAGGGTGATGATAAAACGCAGGGCACATGCAGTAAAGCCCATCAGTTTTCTCCAGTAGTTGGTTCCGATAGTTTTGGGTATGATTTCTGAAAAAACTAAAATGAGGATGGTGGTGATGATGGATACCAAGCCGAACCAATGACTGCCAAATACTGCGGTAGCTTGGGCTCCCACACCCGCAGCACCAATGGTATTGGCGATGGTGTTGAGAGAGAGGATGGCAGCAATGGGGCGGGCATTGTTAGTCTTGTACTCTTTGAACCGTTTGGCAGGCTTGTAGCCTTCATCCTCACGCATGTTGACGAAGGATAGCGGGGTTGACATCAGCGTGGCTTCCAGTATCGAACAGAGGAACGATATGGCCATGGCTGAGAAAAGGAATATGAAAAGGAGTGCCATTTGTCTATTTTACATTTATTTCGTCTATCATCAGCCAGGCGGGTTGGTCTGCGGCCACATGCCATGGGGGCAGGGTCGACTGGCAATGGATTCTGATTCGTATATATTTCACATTAGGGGCTTCAGCAGGGTGGAATAGACCCTGCTTGGGATTAAAAGAGCAGCGCATGGACACTCTGCGACTTTCGTGGCGAGGGTCGCTGATGGGATGCACGGAGGAAAGGGGTTTCCACTCTGAGTAGGTGCGACCATTCTTGGACCATTGCACATCAACATCGTTGGGCTGCAACACCCAGTCATTGGTACTATGGCAGAATCCGATGTTTACTTCGTCGAGGGTGGTGGGCTGGCTGAGTTGGATATTGAGGAAGATGCTGTCACGGCCGTTGAAGCCCGTCCAGCCGTCGGCATAGTTGCCGGCAATGGCCAGCCGTCCGTCGTGCAGTACGGCAGGGAAATTTTTGCAATATTGGAAACTTGGAAAGTTGGCAGGCTGAGAATTGTCGCCGAAGGTGGTAACGCTGATGGAGTCGACACGGTTGGTGGGACGGTAGGGAAGGGGGGCGGTGAGTCCTTTCGGTTCATCAAAATAGTAGCCACAATAATTCCAGAGGTTGATGCTGTCGCTCTCGAGGGTGGGGACCATTACTAGGCGGAAACGCTGGATGCTGTCGCCGCTAATTCGGTAGGCTTCCCTCACGCCGGGGCCACATGTGGCAGTGCCCAATCCAGCCTGGCGGGCATCGATATTGACGATATAGTGGTCGGCTTTGGTGAGGTCTTTTACACGTCGGGCTGCGGTGATGACACTATCGTCGTATTGGCGCATACTGAAATTGATGCGTTCTTCGTTTGCACTACAGAAGTTTAGACGTTTGTCGGCAAGGGCAAAAGAAGTCCAAAAGGCTGTTCGGTTGCCACTTTCTTGTGGCACCACATGCATTTCGCCACAGACCTCATTGGGGGTAGTGGCGTTGTGACCCTGCCAGAGAGCTTCTTGACGGTCAGGGTAGGTCTCATAGAAATTCCCCCACCACTCTACCTCGTGGCAGGCACTGTCAATTCCCAGCTGAATGCCTAGTTTGGGAAGGGTGCGGTAGTTGCCGCAAGGCTGAAGGACAAAACTTAGTTGCATGCGGCCTTCGGCATCGATGTCAATAATCTCGCGCATGGTCATGCTGCGGCCTTCGGGGCTTGTAAGCTCCATGAGCAAGTTGGCTTGTAGCATGTGGTCGGCATCACCAATCTGTGTAACCTGACAGCTGAGGGGGGTACACTCAAGTTTGTCAAGCCCCTCCCACGCGCGAGCACCATAAGGATCTACGAGGTCGTTGAGCGTTGGCGGACGCCAAAAATTGGGGCGTAAAGGTCGTAGCAGCAGTTCCTGACCGTAGTATTGGTAGTGGGTAATATGGCCGTTGCGGGTGTCGATGGTAATGTTAAAGAGATCTTCTCGGCCGATAGTCAGCTGGTTGTCCTGTTTGTTGTGGCGATAAGTGAATCCTTTTATTGGTAGCTCAGGAATCTCAATAGAGTCAACTGGAGAATCGATGTTGGTTATCTCAAACTCGTTGTGGCTGTTTTCGTTGAAGGTCCATGTGATGTTGGCATCATAGGGGTCGTCGACCTCATAGCTGTCACCGGTGAAATTGAATCGGATGAAGAACCGCTCGCCAGGAAGGGGGTCGATGGTAGGCATGCGAAGATTTAGGCGGCAGCTTTCACCAGCAGGGAGGTTGGGTAGGAGGGTGTCGCTGTAGATGCTGTCGCGAAGAGATGAGTAGATGCGATATTTGCAAATGAAGTCGCTGGCATCGCGGAAATTAAAGTCGTTGTGGAGGGTGTAATACTGTTCGCCCGACTTGTTGGTGACCTGTTGGACATTAAGGTTTTGGTAGACTTGTTGGACCTCACTGGCATGAGCGTGGGGTCGGCGGTCGCTGGCCACAATGCCGTTGGCACAGAAGGCATCGTCGTCACGGATGCCGGGCAGGGCTCCCAAGTCTCCCCCCACAGCATACCATGTCTGGCTGGAGGCCAAGGTGTTATTGATGGAGTCGTTATAGGGGACGATGCATTTTGCTCCCGCCAGACGGCTGTCGGTGCTGGGGATGATGAAACTCTGGTCTACCCAGTCCCATATAAATCCGCCTTGCAGTTGGGGATATTTGTTTATAGTGTCCCAATATTCCTTAAGACCTCCCATGCTGTTGCCCATGGCATGGCAGTATTCCACCATGATGAAGGGGCGGCGGCGGTTGTCTTGTAGGTCCTCCTTGGGGTCACAGTCAGCAGGACGTTTGTTGGTGCGGGGGAAGATGTCTTCTCGGCTGCGCCATTCTCGACAGTAGTCAGATAGATAGTCAACGCTGGGATACATGATGCCCACAATGTCGGTGTTCCAATCCATCACGGCACGTTCATAAGCTACAGGACGAGAGGATTCTACCCCCTTGAGGTATTTATATGAGCGTTGGGTTGCGATGCCGTTGCCGCATTCGTTGCCGAGAGACCAGACAATCACCGAAGGGTAGTTGCGGTCGCGGTGGTACATGTTGTTCACGCGGTTGACCATGGGCTCAATCCATTCTTCTTTCTTTGCTAAGCTGCCTTCTCCGTAGCCTTGGGCATGGGACTCGACGTTGGCTTCATCCCATACATACAACCCGTAGCGGTCGCATAGTTCATACCAGTATTCGTCGTCAGGATAATGGCTAGTGCGTACGGCGTTGATGTTGAGATGTTTCATGAGCATGATGTCGAATGCCATCTCTTCGCGGCTGACATAATGTGCGGTATAGGGACTGTGTTCGTGACGGTTGGCACCCTTAATGGTGATGGGTACACCGTTGATGCAGAGTTGTTGAGTGGTCATGAGGGTGTCGCCCACACGGTATTCTACCTCTTTGATGGCTACATTGCGGAAGCCAACCTTGCAGCCAAGTGTTTCTGTTACAGTTCCGCTACCATTTCTCAGTCGGAGGATAAGGGTGTAGAGGTAGGGCGTTTCGGCTGTCCAAGGGTGGACGTTGCGCACGCGGCAGACAGGGTCACCAAAGGTCGCGTACCAATCGTTGGTATTGAGGTCTTTCTGCTGCTGGAGGACTTGGTTGCCATCACTGTCAAGGAGTTCCATCTCAACGCTCATCTTGTTGGTGAGTGTGGCTGAAAGGTCTACGTTGAGGTCGAGCAGTCCGTCGCCATTGCGTTCATTGATTCGGGACACCACCTTGTAGTCGGAAATATAGAGGCGTGGTGTGCTGTAGAGACAAACGTCACGCTCAATACCGCTGAGACGCCACATGTCCTGACACTCAAGATAGCTGCCGTCACTAAAACGGATAACTTTTACTGCAAGTCGATTCTGTCCGGGGTGGACAAATTTGGTAATGTCCCATTCGGCTGGAGTTTTGGAGTCTTCGGAATAACCCACACGGGTACCGTTGATGTAGAGGTACATGGCTGATTTGACAGCACCAAATTTGATAAAGATATGGCGGCTGCGCCAGCTTTCAGGTACTTGAAAATCGTAAACGTAGCAACCCGTAGGGTTCATCTCGCGGGGAGCGTAGGGAGGATTGGAGGGGAATTCGTTGTGGATATTGGCGTAGACCGGGATGCCGAACCCCTGAGTCTCGATGTTGCCGGGGACGGTGATGTCGGCCCAGTTGGAGACATCATAGCTATTCTTGTAGAAATTAGAAGGGCAGACGGCAGGGTCTTCTGCCAAGTAGAATTTCCAGGTGCCATTGAGGCTGCGATAGTAGGGCGATTCGCGATAGCGGAGGTCGGCGATGGCGGTTTCGTCGGCGTAGGGAATGACATTCACGTGGGGTGCCACTTTGTTCAAGCTGAAAGTGTTCACGTCGTCCCACGCGTCCTGTGCCACCACCGTGAACGGCTTGTTTGCTAAGGCGAAGATTATGAGTATTATAGTAAAACAATATTTCTGTTTCATGCGTATAAATAAAATGCAAAGATACTAAAAAATATTGAGAATAAAGGTTTCCTGACTCAAAAAACAAATAGCGACGTAGCAGGCTATGGTAGGATAGGTTGTTGCTACTACACGTATGTTGAGGTGTGTTTCTTTTTTTGCCTGAAATCCATGAATGGGCATCCATTTCAATTCCGTCATTTACAGTTCATGAAAGAGCCTCGCCTTTTCTTGCAATTTACCAGATATATCTTCGTTTCGTTTTTTTTTTGTATTTTTGCAAATCCAAAATGGTTCGATAAGTTGGACGATAGGAACCTACTGATAAAAAATGATAATTGCATGGTTGGATTGGTAATACGCACTACAGGCAGTTGGTACAAGGTGCTGCCTAAAGAAGACTTGGAGAAAGCCGTCGACGAAGGTTGGGAGAAGTTGTTGGTTGACTGCCGGTTGCGCGGTAACTACCGTTTACGCGGCAACAAACAGACCAATCCTGTGGCTGTGGGCGACTGGGTGGAGTATTTACCTCAGGAGGATGGATTTGGTGTGATTAATGAGGTGCATGACCGCCGTAACTATATCGTGCGGAAGGCTACTAAATTAAGCAAACAGACCCATGTTATTGCTGCCAATCTCGATCGCCTCTGCATTGTAGCTACTTTGGGCCTTCCCCGCACTTCTACAGGTTTCATCGACCGTCTGTTGGTGACTGCAGAGGCCTATCATATTCCTGCCTGTTTGGTTTTCAACAAGTGCGACTTGTACGAGGAGACGCTTTGGAAAATTCATAATGAGCTGAAATCCATCTATGAAGATGCTGGTTATCCCGTTTACGCCGTCAGTGCCCTTAAAGGGGATGGCATAGAACAACTGCGCCAGATGATTACTGGTCAGACCGTTCTTTTCAGTGGTCACTCGGGTGTGGGTAAGTCAGCACTACTCAACGCCATTGCCCCCGACTTGCACCTCCGTGTGGGCGAGGTGAGCGAATGGAGCATGAAGGGCAAACACACGACTACTTTTGCAGAGATGTTTCCGTTGAATATTACCCAACCAGCCAGTAATGTTCTTCATCGTTCATTTTTGATAGACACACCAGGCATAAAGGAGTTTGGTATGGTGGATTTTTCGCCAGAAGAGCTTTCGCATTTCTTCCCTGAGATGAGGCGGGTGCTTCATGGATGTCATTTTGCTAATTGCACTCATCGCCATGAGCCTCATTGTGCCGTAAAAGAGGCTGTTGACCAAGGTATTATTAGCGTCGAACGCTACAACAACTACTTGGGAATATACGACCAGATAGTCAACGGTAACGAAACCTGGTAACTTACTTTGTTCTAATGAAAAACGCCCCCTAACAGAAGGCGTTTTCTTGTACTCCGACCGGGAATCGAACCCGGATCTACTCTTTAGGAGAGAGTTATTCTATCCATTGAACTATCAGAGCAACCCTATATTCAAAAATTTAGAGTTTTCGTTTGATTTCGATAATTTCGTAAGCCTCAACAATATCGCCGACCTTGATATCGTTGAAATTCTCAATGTTCAGACCGCAGTCTTGGCCGCTGAATACCTCCTTGACATCGTCCTTGAAACGCTTGAGAGAAGCCAGTTTGCCAGTGTAGACCACGATACCGTCACGGATGATGCGGACGTTGTGTTGACGAGTGATTTTTCCGTCAAGACAGATACATCCTGCAATGGTTCCCACTTTACTGATTTTAAATGTTTCGCGGATTTCGAGGTTGGCAACGATTTTTTCCTGTGTTTCAGGCGAGAGCATACCCTCGATAGCATCCTTCAGTTCGTTGATGGCATCGTAGATAATGCTGTAGAGGCGGATGTCAATATGTTCGGTTTCAGCCATTTTGCGTGCTCCTACGGATGGACGTACCTGGAAGCCGATGATGATAGCATCGGAGGACATGGCCAGCATGATATCACTTTCGGTAATCTGACCTACAGCCTTGTGGATTACATTGACTTGTACCTCATCGGTAGAGAGCTTCAGCAGAGAGTCGGAGAGGGCTTCTACAGAGCCATCCACGTCGCCCTTGACGATGATATTGAGCTCTTTGAAGTTGCCTAAGGCAATACGTCGGCCAATCTCATCCAAGGTGAGGTGAGTTTGGGTGCGGAGACCCTGTTCACGCTGGAGCTGGGTACGCTTTGCTGCGATATCCTTGGCTTCTTTCTCATCTTCGGTGACGTTGAAAGTGTCGCCAGCTTGACAAGCACCGGTGAGACCAAGTAGCAGAACAGGTTGAGAAGGACCAGCTGCCATGACCTCTTGGTTGCGCTCATTATACATGGCTCGTACGCGGCCACTAATGGCACCGGCAACGATGGGGTCACCCTTGTGCAAGGTACCGTTCTCCACCAGCAGTTTGGCCACATAGCCGCGGCCTTTGTCGAGAGAGCTCTCCAAGACGGTACCTTTGGCGCGTTTGTGGGGGTTGCCTTTCAGCTCCATGATATCGGCCTGCAGGATGACTTTCTCCAGCAGCTCTTCCACATTGATACCCTTTTTGGCACTGATGTCCTGGCTCTGATATTTACCACCCCATTCTTCAACGAGCAGGTTCATGTTGGCCAGTTCCGTCTTAATGCGGTCGGGGTCGGCTCCAGGTTTATCAATCTTGTTAATGGCAAAGATGATGGGGACACCGGCAGCCTGGGCGTGGTTGATAGCCTCAATTGTTTGGGGCATAATCTTGTCATCGGCAGCAATCACGATGATGGCAATGTCGGTGACCTTTGCACCACGGGCGCGCATGGCGGTGAAGGCTTCGTGACCAGGGGTGTCAAGGAAGGTGATTTTGCGGCCTTCGGCAGTGGTAACTTCATAAGCACCAATGTGCTGGGTGATACCGCCTGCCTCACCGGCAATAACGTTGGTCTTACGGATATAGTCGAGGAGGGAGGTCTTGCCGTGGTCTACATGACCCATGACTGTAACGATGGGATTGCGGATGATCAGGTCTTCGGGCTTGTCTTCCTCTTCAATTTTGTTTAGTTCGTCGATAACGTCGGCACTGGCAAAGTTAATTTCGAAGCCAAATTCGTCGGCAATGAGTTTGATGGTTTCAGCGTCCAGACGTTGGTTGATGCTGACGAAGATACCTACCTGCATGCAGGTGCTGATAATTTGGGTGACAGGCACGTTCATCATGGTGGCCAGTTCGTTGGCAGTAACAAACTCGGTCACCCGCAACGTCTTCTGGTTTTCCATCTCGTTCAGCTGCTCCTCTTCGATACGCTGATGGACTTTCTGACGTTTCTCACGGTTGTGTTTAGAAGTCTTGGACTTGCCCATGGGGCTCAGGCGGGCCAAGGTGTCGCGAATCTGCTTTTCAATCTCAGTGTCGTCAATTTCTACCTTTTGGACCTTCTTTTCGGCCTTTTTCTTGTTGCCCTTACTGGCGTTGCGGTCATTGTTTTTCTCGCTCTTGGCATCGTTGCCGCGGTTATTCTTCTGAGCGTTGCCGCCCTTGTTGACACCACCGTTGTTGTTGGCAACAACCGTTACCACCTTGTCGGACTGGTCGCCATTGTCACTAACCTTGACGGCAGCCTTATTTTTGATGCGTTTGCGTTTTTTCTTTTCGGATGAAGAAGCCTTGGGTTTGTCGAACTGGCTGAGATCAATCATGCCTACCAGTTTGGTGCCCTCAAGTTTTTTGTATTTGGTTTCGATGAACTCGGGCTCAGGCTTGGAAGAAGTGGTGGATTTCTCCTCATCCCTTTTTTCGACAGGATTATTGGACTGGGACTGTTCAGTCTTGGGTGCAGGTTCAGCTTTGGGCTCATTCTTAGGCTCGGTGACAGGTTTGAGCTCCTCGGCTTTTTTCTGCTCTTTGGATTCAGTAGCTTTTTTCTGTTCTTTGCCCTCGGTGTTTTTTTTCTGTTCCTTGGTTTCTGCAGCCTTCTTTTCGTTCTTATTTTTCTTTTTCTTGTCAGGACGAATCTTGCTGTTGATGGCATCAAGGTCGATCTTGTTGATGATGTTTAGACCGCCAACCTGGGTGGGTTCGAAAGCTGGTTTTGTCTCCACGGGAGCGGGTTCGGCAGGGGCTTCAGCCTCAGCCTTGGACTCAGGTTCGGTTTTTTCATCAACAACTGGTTCGGTTTCTGCCTCCTGCATATGAGTTTCTTCTTTTTTGGGGACCTCAACGACCGGAGTCTCGACAGGTGCGGGTGCTTCGGGCTCGTCGGGAGTGACGGCAGTTTCGGCGGGCTTGCTACCCTTGTTGTCGATATTGGAGGTGTTGTAGTTTTTGATGATAACCTCCTCGTTCTCTTCCTTGGTTTCCTCGGGACTGGCCTCAATGACGACATTGCTGCCGCTGGGGGTAATCTCAATTTTGTCGGCCTGTTCTTTCACGGCACGCTCTGCCTGGAAGGCGTTCGCAACCAGTTCATATTGCTCGTCTGTGAGACGGGTGTTGGGGTTGGACTCCACCTGATGGCCTTTCTTGGCCAAAAAATCCACCAAGGTGTTAATGCCGACATTCAGTTCTGTTGCCGCTTTTTTTAGTCTGGTTCCTTTTTTTTCTTCTGCCATTTTACACTCCTTTTTTATGGTTCAACTTATTTTGGGGCCTGTTCTTTTCTTATCAGAATCGTTGATTTGCTTGCCTCTTTTGGGTTTGCGTCGATTCGTATGGGTGCCCTATTCGTTCTTGTTTTCTTCAGTATGTTCTTTGGCCTCTTCGTCATCTTCAAATTCGGCTTTGAGGATGCGGATGACCTCATCAACGGTTTCCTCTTCAAGGTCGGTACGGCTGATGAGCTCCTCTTTGCTCAGTGCCAGTACACTCTTGGCGGTGTCGCAGCCAATGTTGATAAGAACGTCGATAATCCATTGGTCGATGTCGTCAGCAAATTCTTTCAGTTCAACGTCGTCGCTGTCTTCATCACCGGTACGATAAACATCAATGTCGAAGCCTACCAGTTTACTGGCCAGTTTGATGTTGCAGCCGCCCTTACCAATAGCAAGACTCACCTGGTCGGGTTCCATGAAGACCTCAATCTTCTTCTCTTCTTCGTCTACTTTCAAAGAGGATACCTTGGCGGGGGCCAGAGCACGCTGCACCATAATGTCGAGACGGGGTGTATAGTTGATAACATCGATGTTCTCGTTGCGTAGTTCGCGGACGATGCCGTGAATACGAGCACCCTTCACACCTACGCAGGAACCCACAGGGTCGATACGATCATCGTAGCTCTCTACGGCAATCTTAGCACGTTCGCCAGGGATGCGAACGATGTTTTTGATGGTGATGAGACCGTCGTAGATTTCAGGCACTTCGGCTTCCAGTAGACGCTCCAAGAAAATGGGCGAGGTGCGGCTGAGGACGATGACAGGGTTGTTGTTCCGCATCTCTACTTTTAGTACCACGGCACGCACGGTGTCGCCTTTGCGGAAACGATCAGCGGGAATCTGTTCGCTCTTAGGGAGCACCAGCTCAATCTTTTCTTCATCCAAGATGAGAATTTCTTTATTCCAGGGTTGGTAGACTTCGCCAACAATAACTTCACCGACTTTCTCCTTGTATTTTTGGAAAATAAGAGACTTTTCGTAGTCTTGTATTTTGCTGGAGAGGTTCTGGCGGATGGCCAAAATCTCACGGCGGCCGAATTCGGTCAGGTAGATGGGCTCAGAGCATTCCTCGCCGACCTCAAAGTCGTCTTCAATCTTAATGGCTTCGCTGTATGCAATTTCCGTGTTCTCGTCAGTCACTTGACCGTCTTCAACAATGGTGCGGTTGCGGAAAATCTCCAAGTCACCCTTGTCGATGTTGACGATAATGTCAAAGTTGTCTTCCGTTCCGTAGCGTTTGGCAAGGGCGGTGCGGAACACTTCCTCTAAGATGTGCATCAAAGTCTCTCGGTCAATGTTCTTATATTCTTTAAATTCAGAAAAAGAATCGATCAGGTCTAACGTCTTCATTTGACTTGTATTTGAACTATATTATTATTTTTCTTAGTGTTGGGTGGGCTGGAAAAGCTGTGGCCTCAAGGGATTATTTGAAACTCAGCACCACTCTTGCCGACCTCACGTCGGCATAGTTGAAGGTGAGCACCTGTGGGGCAATCTTCTTGGTACCCTTGATTCTAATGGTGAACTGCTGCTCGTCACAATCGGTCAGAGTACCCTCATGGCTTTTGCCTTCAAAGGTGTCTACGACAAGGTCACGACCAATCTGGCGACGGTATTGGCGCGGCATTTTCAGCGGGGCGTCGGCACCAGCAGAACTGACGTTGAGCTCAAAATCCTCTTCATCGCGGTCTAATTGGTTCTCTATGGTACGGCTCAGCTCGATACAGTCGTCGATATTGATGCCGTTGTCTCCGTCAATGTCCACAAAAATGCGGTTGTCGGGGGTGATTTTCATGCTCACGAGGAATTTATCGCTACCCTCCAGCGCGTCTTTGACGATGTCTAAAACCTTGAATTTGTCTATCATAAGCAATAAAAAAGGGAACTCACGTCCCCTCAATCAATCGCTGCAAAGATACACATTTTTTTTAACATAACAAGAAAATCTTTTATTTATTGGCAAAAGCAGGCTCTTTAGCCTTCCTAAATTCTAAGGTTTCAGGCTGCCAATGGGTATCACCCACACTCCGTCAGGCCTTTGATATGCATAGTTTCCGTTGGCCACCAGCACCGCGAGGAAAGAAGGCTCTTTCATCTTGTCGGTGTCAATCTTTTTGTGCATTTTATGTAGGGTTTTAGCGCCCTCTTCAATTAGTCTATCGCCACCTAATTTCACCTCAACCAGTCCATAGGCACCATTCCGGAGATGCACAACCGAGTCGCATTCTAATCCATCTGAGTCGCGATAATGATAAACTAAGCCGTCTAGTGCTTGGGCGTAAATCCTCAAATCCCTTACACACATCGTCTCAAACAAAAGACCAAATGTGTCTAAATCATTCATCAAATCTTTGGGACCAATGCCCAATGCTGCAGCTGCAATCGATGGGTCTGTGAAATATCTGGTGTCAGATGTGCGGATAGCTGCTTTAGACCGTAAGTTGGGGTTCCAAGATGGCATATCCTCAATCACAAACATCATCTGCAACGCGTTCAGGTACGAAACTATGGTCTTTTCGTCAAAAGTATTGTCAGTTCCCGCCACGATGTCGGTCCGTATCTTCGACAACGGAACCTGTCCTCCCTGAAAACGAGCATATGACCGCATGAGTTTCCGAGTCCGTTCTGCGTTGCGTTCCACTCCATCAACCCGCGAGATATCTGTGTTCACTATTGCGTTCAAATAGTCGTAGGCTCTGTCAAGTGCCACCGACTTCTTTTGCAGTACGGCCCTCGGCCAGCCTCCACGGCACACCAGAAATGCCACTTCTTGAAGTGTTTTGTCCATGGTGGCCACATTCCGTGCGGCACCTGAAAATAAGTTCACAAGACTGATATCACCCGTGGAGTCTCCCGACTCCCACAAGCTCATTGTCCGCATCTGTAAGCGTGCAATTCGGCCTGTCCCACTATGATGAACTTGGCTCATATCGGCAGGCACAGCGGAACCGGTCAGGATGAATTGCCCATCCTCACCTCTGTGATCCACCTCGAAACGAACTGTGTCCCATAATTTAGGAGCTTCCTGCCATTCGTCTATCAGCCGAGGGGTATCCCCTTGCAGCAGTACCTGCGGGTCTTGGTCTGCTAGTTGTAGGTTACGTTTATACAATTTTGGCTCATTCATATATAGCACGCTGGCCGCCTGGTGCTCTGCCGTTGTGGTCTTTCCACACCACTTCGGCCCTTCTATCAAGACGGCTCCCATTCCTTCTAATTTCCGCCTAAGTATTTGGTCAAAAACGCGTTCTTTATAATCGCCCATTTTTTACTAATATTTTTTTACGATGCAAAAATACAAAAAATATTTGGAATACAATAAATTATTTTGTTATATTCCCGAATTTGTGGACTTTTCATTACCGAATTTATGGACTTTTCGTTCCCGAATTTGTGGACTTTTCATTCCCGAATTTGTGGACTTTTCATTCCCGAATTTATGGACTTTTCATTCCCGAATTTGTGGACTTTTCGTTCCCGAATTTGTGGACTTTTCGTTCCCGAATTTGTGGACTTTTCATTCATACAAACGGAATGATGGAAGTTAATCTATTTCCGACCGTCTCTACAAAGCTCGGGCGTCCATTTTTTATAATCTACTGCTTTCTACGATGGCCTATCAGCATGATGAGGAGGGAAACGGCCAGACCATAGTAGACGGGGTCAGCAGGAAGTGTCAAGGCTTTGGCCGCCAGCATGGTGGCGGTTCCAGCAATCATGGCGGGAACAATGTAGCGTGGGCTGAAATGACCAGGCAGGAAGATGGCAAAACTGAGTGGGAAGAGAAGAGCCACGGCACGCAAACCCAGAGAGAGAAATCCCAAGTCGTTGATGAAAGTGCCGCGAACCGACAAGGCGATGACGACGGCAAGAACCAGTAGCCCCACGATTGAAAGGCGCGTCTGCAATAGCTGTGACGAATGGAGTGGTGTCTTCCCCAATCGGGTGGCCAAATTGCCATATACATCGCGCACTAATATTGTAGAAGCACCTAAGGTGAGACCGCTTCCACATCCCAGAATGTTAACCAGCATGGCACCAAGGGCGATACCTCCAATCCATGGTGGTAGGTGGTTGAGGACAAAGGTGGGGAAGGCCTGAAGGGAGCTGTCGATTACCCCGACCCCTTCGGGTAGCGAATACCCCTCCTGCTGTAGCGCGGCCAGCTCGGCGGAGGTGATATAATGTCCACGCATGTACATGCCCACGAAGGTGCAAGCTAGCCCTATGAGAGGAATGAGGGCAGCACAGTAAACTGCACCCCGTCGGGCTTTGGCTGTTGTGGCAGCAGACCAGATGCCTTGGGCGTAGGTTTGCGTGGTAACCACACCGAGCATGAGCGAGAGACACCCGCCGATGTCCTTCAGCGGCCCTCGTGCCACCAGATTGCTGTAGCGGTGGTGTATGCTCTCGGCATCGCTGATGTCGCCCAATTCTGCCAGCACAGGGTTGGCATAGATGGTGTCAATACTGCCCATGATGCCCCTGAGTCCGCTGCCTATATGCCACACCATGGCCCCGGCCGCCAACGAGGTTACGTAGAGCAGCACCAACTTGATGATGCCACCAGCCCCGGCACTCTGTATGCCGCCGAAGAGGACAAAGAGCATGATGAGCGCCGCACTAACAACGGCAGCCCAGGCGAGGGGGATGTGAAACAGGCTTGTGACCATGGCCGAGGAGGAGAGCACCTGCGACATGATGCTGATGAAGATACCTATTAGGAAAAGGATGGAACCGACAGTCTCGGCTTTACGCCCATATTCGCGCGACACGATTTCGAGGAGTGTGGTGCAGCCGCTGAGGCGGAGGGGCTTGGCGTATACCAGGGCCAGCACCAACGCTCCCAATGCGGCACCAATGGTAAACCACCAGGCCGAGATTCCGAAGCTAAAGGCCAATTGGGCCGTCCCTATGGTGGACTGTCCACCCACCAAGGTGCCAAGGATTGCTCCGCATACCATCCAGCTGTTGGCTTTGCCGCCTGTAGTGAAGGTCTTTGCATCTTTGACTTTGCGACCCGAATGAATGCTGACTACAAGTAATAATCCCACGGTGAGCAGGATGCCGATGATGTGTATAGGAGTAATCATGGTTTTGGAGTGGCTATTATGCTTCGGTCCTTGCCACGAAAGTCTTGCAGTAGTTGGGTTACAAATCCTATGCTCTGTAGTAGCTGGCAAGTGGCTGAACCAAGGTGTTCGTTGATTTCAAGTATAAGGAGTCCCTTGTAAGTGAGGTGCTGAAGGGCATAGAGTCCGATAGCGCGGTAGAATTTCAGGGGGTCTTTATCTGGCACAAAGAGGGCGAGGCTGGGCTCATACTCCAGCACGTTGCGTTCCATGTTGCAGCGCTCTTTCTCCTGTATGTAGGGTGGATTGCTGATGATGAGGTCGAAAGTGGGGCAGGGGAGGGCAATTGTTTCTTGCAGTATGTCAGATTGGACGAATTCCACAGCTACATGGTTTCGCTCAGCATTCTTTTGTGCCAGATCCAAGGCTTTGGTTGAGATGTCCACAGCATATACTTTCGCCTTGGGAAATTGTTTGGCCAAAGCAATGGCAATGCAGCCGCTACCGGTGCAGAGGTCAAGGAAATTGCCCTCTTGGACATTCGCTCCAGAGTCATTCAGAAGTTCTGTTGCCCTCAACACAATCTCTTCGGTTTCGGGCCGCGGTATCAGCACATCGGGGGAGACTGCTATGCGGCAGTCGCAAAAGTCGGTGTAGCCGATGATGTGCTGGATGGGGCGATATTGCTTCAAGTCTTCCACCGCCCAGTGGAATTTCAATAGGTCCGACTGGTTGATGGTATCGTCACGGTGAAGCAGTAGTTGTGCGGTACTCCACCCCATATAGGCCTCAAATAGCATCTGAGTGAACATGCGCAGTTCCCCTTCCGGATATAGTTCGTCCAACTCGGTGCGTATGTATCTTTCGATGTCCCGCACTTGGTTGGAGGGAATGTGCATGTGGGTGGTGTTAGGCATTGTTGTTGGCTTTCTTGGCCGATTTCCAGGCTTTCACAAAGACGATGAAGCCATAGGTGGCAGTAATGAGGAAGCAGGCGCTGATGACAAGCCATTTGTAACTGCCACCCATGATGCCGAGGGGAATGTAGATGGCATCGCAGATGAGGTAGCATATCCAGGCGTTGATGTCCTTGCGCACCATTAGGAAGGTGGCCACGGCTTGTAGCGAGAAGATGGCGCAGTCGAGTACAGGCAGGTTGGAGTGGAGCACCTTGAGGTCGAAGAAATAGGTGGCTGTAGCAATGGCCACCACGGCCAGTAACGGCCACACAGGGTTTCCCCAAGTGATGGTGCGGCGGTTGTCCTCTTCTTTCTTCTTCCAAATAAAGACACCACCTATGGAGGCCAGCAGGCTGTACACTTGGAAGCCAAAACTCATGAAATGCTTGTCGGTGAAGAAATTATAGCACAGAATGAGACCTGTGATGATGCTGAAAATCCAAGTCCAACGGTTGCCGCGAGCGGCAAGATAGACGGTGGCAATCTGCGCGATGGTGATAAGGATGGTCAATATAGCTTCGAGATTCATAATGTTGTTTATTTTCTACCAAAGTCGGCGGGTATCTCGCCCCAGTGGTCGGTGTCCCATTTGCGTATTTCGGTGGTGTAGCTGTTGTTTTGCAGCCAGGCTTCAGCGCGGCGGATGTAGTTCCACAGTTCCATGGTTTGTTCTGTGAGGGGCAGCTTGGTGCGACATTCTTTCCGTTTCACCCAGTTGATGGCGTTGACCGAGTCGCTGTAGATGATTTGGCTAAGCCCGTGCTTTTTCAGGTAGGAGAGCCCATGCACGATGGCAAGAAACTCGCCTATGTTGTTGGTGCCGACAGGTGCCTTGTAATGGAAAATCTGTTGGCGATTGGCCACATACACCCCTTGATATTCCATTACGCCCGGATTGCCGCTGCAGGCAGCGTCCACGGCCAAGCTGTCCAATATGGGACCGTCCACACAACCGGGTTTCACCACCGTCATGCCGTTCTCATCCACCCCCACTATACATTCTTTGTTGCGGCTGGCAACCTTATGCCCTTTCACTTCATCGTAAGGTCGTTGAAAGGCCGCTTCTGCCTCCTCTCGACTCTCAAACGACTTATATTGGGCTGCCGATACGCCGACAACCTGTTCCTTACACTCCTCCCAATTGTTATAGATGCCGGGTGTATTTCCTTGCCACACAACGTAGTATTTCTGTTTCTTCGACATATTTAGGAGTGCAAAGGTACAATATTTTTCTCATATATAGTTTTTTATTTGTATTTTTGCATTTCCATAAATGAAAAAAAGGTTACATATACTATTAATACCATGAAAAAAGAACAAATTAAGCAGCTACCGATGCGTAAAATTATTGTCATGTTGCTACTTCTCTGTGGTTTGTGTTCTGCATGTGAAAAGGACACGCAGCTTTTCACCATGGAGTACCCTATCACGGGCGACTATACCCGATTGGAGGTGAGTAGTGCTTTTGATGTCGTTGTGTGCGACACGGTTACCGATGCCGTGGTGACCACCTCGGCCAGAATGCAACAATATGTTGTGGTCAAGGTGGAGGATGACGTGCTGACGATTAAGTTCCGCCCCAATTTGGCTATCTCTAATAAGGATGCCAAGGTGCTATTGCCTAGCAATGAACAGCTTTGCGAGGTGGACCTATCGGGTTCTTCAACCTTTGTTGGAGACTTGTCGGGTGGGAATGTTGAATTGGACCTTTCGGGTGCATCCGACTTCAAGGGCACGGTGCGTGCCACCAAGGTGGAGATGGATTTGTCCGGAGCTTCGTTGTTCAAGGGTACCATCAATAGCGAGAAGGTTGTCATGGACCTTTCAGGAGCATCGGTTATGAACGGCAAAATTGATGCGAACACGATTGAGTTGGAGGCCAGTGGTGCTTCTACTGTGAAGGCAGAGGGCAGTTGTTTGGATAGTTTGGAATTGGACCTTTCGGGCGCTAGCGATTTCCTTTCGCCCATGATGGATTGCCGCATGGCGACGGGTGAGCTGAGCGGCAGCAGCGAAGCCGATTTCAATGTGTGCGAGAGCCTGCGCGTAACCCTTACGGGTTCCAGCCACATCGTCTATGGCATCCCCTCTGGTTGCACACCTACGGTCGTCTGCTCTACCTCAGGCAGCTCCACAGTCAGTACACGATAGAGACAATAGGAATGGTTTCATTATTGTCTCAAAGGAAATCACGTAACCATCTTTTCTAAGAGGAATGCAAAGTGCTGGTTAGGCAAAAAAGAAAACGGCTGTCGTCCTATGGGGAGGCAGCCGTTTGCTGTATGAGTGAAAAGGTGTGTATTAGGCACCCAGTTCGAGACGCTTGAAACCGGTGCAAGCAAGCTCTTTGTCAGCGTTGGAGAGGAACTGACGCACGGTCATTTTGTTCTCCATAATGTATTCCTGCTCGACCAGGGTGTTCTCTTTGTAGAATTTGTTCAGACGACCGTTAGCAATCTGCTGAATCTGCTGCTCGTTGAGGGTAGCGGCTTTCTTTTCAGCCTCTTCGACCTTGATTTTCTTAGCCAGTTCTACCTGCTCGGCGGTGATCCAGCCCTTGCCCATATTGGAGGCCATGTGCTCTTCGCTGTCGACGTGTGCGGGGTTGATGCCGGCTTTCTTCAAGGCGGCGTCAACGGCCTTGCCGATGAGCTCTTCGCGGGTCTTCTCCGCAGCAACGGCAAGCTCTTTGTCTTTCACTTCCTGGGGAATGCTGTTGGCATCCAAAGCAAGAGGACGCATAGCTACGACCTGCATGGCAATGTTGTGACCAACCTCGTCGAAACCTTCCTTGCTCAGACCGATGATGGAGGCCATGCGGTTGCCGGGATGGATGTAGGAGTAGACCTTCGGAGCCTCGATGGTCTCGAAGTGGGCCAGCTCGATTTTCTCGCCGATTTTGGCAATCTGGTCGGTGATGCAGTCGCTCACCTTACGGCCGTTGAGCTCCATGTCCATCACCTGCTCTTTGCTGGTGAGGTGCTGAGCCATAGCGGTGTCAAGGATAGAGGTGGTGAATTCGACGAAACCAGCATTGGTGGCCACGAAGTCGGTCTCGCAGCTCAGCATGATCATGGCGCCGTAGTTGCCGCAGCTCTTAGCCAGCACGCAACCTTCGTTGGCGTCGCGGTCAGCACGTTTAGCAGCCATTTTCTGACCCTTCTGACGGAGGAAGTCAATAGCCTTTTCGAAATCGCCATCGCATTCTACGAGGGCCTTTTTGCAGTCCATCATACCGACACCCGTCAGCTGACGAAGCTCATTAACCTGTTTTGCAGTAATATTTGCCATAGTGGTATTTTATTTTTTGTTCTATGTTATTAAAAGTGCAATGAGTAATGGACCTTCGGCGCCCAATACGCCCTTCGCCCATTACTCATTACTGTTATCTAAGCTTATTCAGCCTTAGGAGCCTCGGTCTCAGCCTCTGCCTTGGGGGCTTCGTTTCTGGGACGACGGGGACGGGTCTTTTTCTCTACAGGTGCGTCCTCGTTTCTTTCTTCCCCCTCCTCATTCTGGGCGTCTTTGTTGAGCATGCGCTCGTTAAGACCTTCCTGGATAGCCTCAGCCATGTGTTTCAGGATGGCGGCAATCGACTTGGAAGCATCATCGTTAGCGGGGATGGGGAAATCGATAAGGTCGGGGTTGCAGTTGGTATCAACGATTGCGAAGGTAGGGATGTTCAGGCGGCGGGCCTCAGCAACGGCAATGTGCTCCTTGTTGATGTCGATGACAAACAGGGCGCTGGGCAGACGGGTGAGGTCGGCGAT
>JAEEHQ010000065.1 GCA_016280915.1 Bacteroidales bacterium | reverse complement strand
TGCGGAAGGAGGGAGCAATGCGGTGCATTGTAACCGACTGACAATCGGAAAGATGCCGAAATAAGGGCAAAAGCGCTGAAAAATTTAAGTACACTCATATTTATTATTGTTTTTTAAATGTGGAATTTATAGAACCCACCTATATTCTTTCTTGCTTTTTCAGGTCCCCGTCACAGCGGATGTTCCAGTCGTGGTTTGTTGTGTCGGATTTGCAATCTGACACATATTATTATCATGATTTGTAATCCTGTTTGTTCTTATATTTTGCCAAAAGATAAGTTACTCCGGATTCTCCTCCAGTAATGAAATAGGGGGTGTCAAGCGATTCAGTGTAATTGTAAACCCAAACAGGCGAAAGAACCGAGAAGTGTAAACCTGAACCGTGATGGTGTAAACCAGATCAGGGCTATGAACTATACAATGTAAACCGATTCAGTTTAACCATCCCAAATCTGTCAACCAATTGCAGGGATGTTGCACCATGAAAAGTAGACACATGTTCATAAAAATGTAATAGATGAACATATTTTCGTTCATTTTTTTTGTAGTTAATACGTGATTATTCGTTCATTTTTTTGTATATTTGCGTTGTGAAATATTACAAGAATTATGTATAGAAATATTGTAAATCAGTTGATTGGATGGAAAAAATCAGATGAGAGGAAGCCGCTTATTGTGCTAGGGGCTCGACAGGTCGGCAAAACATATAGTCTGCTTGACTTCGGGAGACAGAACTATAAGCATGTCGCATATATCAACTGTGATGAAAACGAGCAGGCAAAGAATCTCTTTGTGCAGGACTACAACATGGAGAGGGTTCTTTTTGCCATTGCTGCCATTGCGGGTGTGCCAGTTGTGCCGGGTGATACGCTAATCATTCTGGACGAAATACAAGAATTGCAAAAGGGTTTGGCTTCGTTGAAATATTTTTGTGAGGATGCCCCTGAATATCATGTATGTGTTGCTGGCTCGTTGCTTGGCATCACGCTGCGGCACGGTGAGTCGTTTCCTGTTGGGAAGGTCGATATGATAAGGATGTTTCCAATGTCGTTCACGGAATTCCTCATCGCACGAGGGAAGAATTTAATGGCAGAGCAATTGCAGAAAAAAAACTGGTACATGTTGACAGGTCTGCACCTGACTCTCGTTCAGATGCTACGTGAGTACTATTTGGTCGGAGGAATGCCGGAAGTTGTAAAGACATATTTGAAAACAAATGACCCCAATTTGGTAAGAAAAGTCCAAAATAAGATTCTGTTTGCGTACCGTAATGACTTTTCCAAACATACTACAGATGAAGAGTCGAAACGTATAGGAATAGTGTGGCGTTCTATGCCGTCACAGTTAGCAAAGGAGAATAAGAAGTTTATCTATGGAGTTGCCAAGAAAGGTGGCCGGGCGAAGGAATTTGAGGTGGCAATACAATGGCTCATAGATGCGGGGCTCGTTATTAGAGTGGGTCGAGCGAGCAGTCCAACGATGCCGTTGAAGGTGTATGAGGATTTGTCAGCCTTCAAACTCTATTTACTGGATGTAGGCCTGCTCGGAGCAATGGCAGAAATAGACCCAGTCACACTGATTCTTCCGAATGATATGAAAGAAGGCAAGGGAATGTTTACCGAAAACTTTGTTTGCACTCATTTGGCAGCCAGTGTCGAACAGTCTATTTTTTATTATAGCAAGGAAAATAGCTCCCTGGAGATTGATTTCATGATACAGCAAGGGGCCAGTATTGTTCCGATTGAAGTAAAGGCAGAAGAAAACCTAAAATCAAAATCGTTGAGTGTGTTCCTCCAACAAAATGAGAACATGCACGGTGTCCGCTTCTCGATGAGTCCGTACCGAGAGCAGGAGAGAATGACTAATGTACCTCTTTATGGGGCAGGAGTGTACTTTGCAAACAACTAACTGGGGTGGAGGTGACTGGTGTTGTTGTGTCGGGAAGTTTGGGTGTTCCTATCCAGAGATGTTGATAGAGGATGCATTGAAATCCACAAAAGTTGTGAAATTCGTGGAGTCAAATCCACAAAAGTTGCATCTTTCGTGGATTTGACTCCATAAAAGTTATATATTTGCGGTGTGAAAAAGACTGCGGGTTCCCCTTTATTTGTTCTTGAGATGGATATTTTTTAGGTGGGGGCAATAGAATGAGTTTTTCTGCGTTATGAATCATTATGAATAATAGGAAGCCTATCGTGATAGCAGGACCGTGCAGCGTGGAGTCGCGGGAGCAGCTCCGTGCTGTGGCGTTGGCACTAACAGAGATGCCGGAGGTGTCGATGGTGCGTTGTGGCGTGTGGAAACCACGCACCCGTCCGGGCGGATTCGAAGGCTTGGGAGAGCCTGCCTTGCGGTGGATGGTAGATATTGCCCAAGAGTTGGCGCAGGATGGTAAGACGATAGAATTTGCCTGTGAGGTGGCCCGTCAGGAGCATGTGGAGCTGGTGCTTAAATATGGCTTGAAGTGTGTTTGGATAGGTGCCCGCACCACGGCAAGTCCCTTTATGGTTCAGGAACTGACCGAAGCCTTGCGGGGAACGGACCTGACGGTGCTGGTGAAGAATGCACCAAGTCCCGATGTGCGCCTTTGGATGGGTGCCATCGAGCGCTGTAGACAGGTGGGAATGAAGGAGGTGATGGCCGTGCACAGGGGGTTTGATGTCTTTAAGAATGGCGGCTATCGCAACCACCCGTTGTGGGAGGTGCCTATTGAGTTGCGGCGTGCCATGCCGGAAGTGCCTATTATTACTGACCCCAGCCATATTGCAGGCCGAAGAGAGTTGCTGGAAGAGGTTGCACAGTCGGCATTGGATTTGGGTTTTGACGGCTTGATGATAGAGGTGCATCCTCACCCCGAGGAGGCTTTGACAGATGGTCAGCAGCAGGTGACCCCGAATGGGTTGAAGGAATTGTTGGGGAGCTTGACTTTTCGTCAGACAGAAAGTGTTGTGGCAGATGAGGAGTTGCGCCTGTTGCGCAGCAGGATTGACCGCATTGACGACCAGTTGCTGCGCTTGTTGGCTTCGCGGCTGGAGGTGTCGGAGAAGATAGCGCAGGTGAAGGCGAGAGACAATTTGGCGGTTTTCCAGCCAAAACGATGGGATTCGTTGCTGCAACAGCGTCTGTCGGAAGCCATAGATTTGGGTTTGGAGCAGGAGTTTGTGAAAGAGATTTTTGAGAAGATACATGCAGAAAGTGTGCGGGTGCAGATGAATGCGAAGGGGTGAAGGAATGAGATTGTCTTGACAATTAGATAATTAAACATATTATGAAAATTCGTTTTTTGAAATTGAAGGATTGGCTGCTGATGTCGGTTATGGGGATGCTGGGAATGACCTCATGCCATTGCCCAAAGCAGGTTACTGAGACCACTCCTCCACAACCCGACCCCAAGGACACGGTGGTTGCTCCCGACCCGCGTAATTTTGCCGTTATGTACGGAGTGCCTCAGATGGACTTCCAGGTGAAAGGGCGTGTGGTGAACGGTGAAGGAAAGCCTGTGGAGGGGATGCAGGTGATTCTGCTGAACCAAACCATCGACATCACGCCCGACTATATGCAGGAGGACAATCCGCATGTGCAGAACTATATACGCCATGCCTCGGACACTACGGACGCGGAGGGCCGTTTTGAGACGAATGCACGTGATGTGCCTGTCGAGACACAGCGCGTGATTGTGCGCGATATTGACGGCGACAAGAATGGTGGCTATAAAGACCAGATTTTTGACGTGAAGTTTACTCCTGAGGACCAAACCCAGAAAGGCTCGAAGTGGTATCAGGGACAGCGGAGCAAGGAGATTGAGATTACGGTGGAAGAGAAGTAGGGCTGCCCCATGAAAATTAAGGAGGAACTTTGGCGGCAGTATAGGCACAACGAAAGTCAGCTGCATCCTTTGCGGACACTCTTCTGGGAGTGTACGCTGCGGTGTAACATGCGATGTAGGCATTGTGGCAGCGACTGCAAGGTGAGTGCCACAACACCCGATATGCCTGCCGCTGATTTCTTCAAGGCCATCGATGACATCACCCCGCATGTGGACCCACATAAGGTGTTTGTGGTCTTTACGGGTGGGGAACCGCTGCTACGAGCAGACCTGGAGGCCTGCGGGTTGGAACTGTACCGAAGGGGGTTCCCGTGGGGGATGGTGACTAATGGTTTTTTGCTCAATGAGAAGCGATTAGACGGCCTGCTGCGTAGCGGCATGCACTCCATCACCATCAGTCTGGACGGTCTTCGGGAGGAGCATGACTGGATGCGACAGACAACGGGTGGTTTTGAGCATGCCTCGGAGGCCATTCGACTGCTAGGGAAGACCCCTGACTTGCTGTGGGATGTGGTTACCTGCGTGAATCCACGCAACTATCACCAGATGGAGGCCATCAAGGAACATTTGATTTCGTTGAACTGCAAACGATGGCGCGTATTTGCCATCTTTCCTATGGGGCGTGCGGCTCAGGACCCCGAGCTGAGATTGGACAATAATCAGTTTACCGGAGTGTTAGATTTTGTGAAAAGGACTCGAGAGGAGGGCCGCATCATCTGCAATTATGCTTGTGAGGGCTATTTGGGAAAATATGAGAGGAAGGTGCGGGACAATTATTTCTTCTGTCGGGCAGGGGTAGAGGTGGCCTCGGTGCTGTGTGACGGTAGCATCTCGGGTTGCACCAGCATCCGCAGCAATTTCCACCAAGGCAATATTTACCAAGACAACCTTTGGGAAGTTTGGGAGAACCGTTTTGAACCATACCGCGACCGCAGTTGGGCCAAGAAAGACCAATGTGCCAACTGCAAAGCCTGGCGCTATTGCGAGGGTAATGGAATGCACCTCTATGACGACGGCGGACACTTGCTGTCATGCAGTATGCACAGAATTGTGAATTAGGTAGGTGCTAAGGATTCCTAAGATTACTTAAGGTGGGTTCTATGAATTCCACATTTAAAAACAATAATTAATATGAGTGTACTTAAATTTTTCAGCGCTTTTGCCCTTATTTCGGCATCTTTCCGATTGTCAGTCGGTTACAATGCACCGCATTGCTCCCTCCTTCCGCACGGAAATCTGCTCGA
>JAEEHQ010000009.1 GCA_016280915.1 Bacteroidales bacterium | reverse complement strand
TATGGGAGCCTGGCATATCGTTGGCAAATGCACATATAGCTTCCTGAAACTTATCCATGTTGCCAGTGGAAGTTGTGAGTTCAATACGGAAACTCTCGTTTGAAGCAATAATATCAAATAATTCCTCTTTTGTCATATGTTGCTCTATTTCGGGTGCAAAGGTACGTTTTTTATTTTAGTTACACATTAACACATTCACGCATTCCTACATTCAAAAAGATTCACACATTAACGAATTAACACATTTACACATTCAAACAATCTCTATTTCGGGTGCAAAGATGTGGTTTTTATTATCAAAGTGCCCATGCATGCGGCATCTCGAAATCGTCTTGCACCTTCTGGTGTACACCATCTGCCGTGAAATACTTGTTCAGTCATTGTTATTCTCAGGTTGTATCAAGAAACTACTATCTGTGACATACGACTGTCTTTTGCTGTAGCCCTCCGAAAGATAAAAATGCATCATGACTAATGGTATTTGCGATTGTACTGTCTTCTTCCATATGACGATTGTCCTTGGTTTACAATTCTTTGCTCTACAATTTTTTTGTCTCTGTTAATAGGTGCTTACTTTCAAGTGCTCATACAACTTTAATTTCAACACTTCACCATTCGCGAACTCGAACTGGTACTTCTTGCGGTTGAAGTGTGGGTTATTCTTGTGGATAATGCGGTGGTAGTTAGGGCTGATAATTATGATATTGGTGGAGTCGTTGTTCTGTGAACGGGTGAAGTAATCAATGTGGTGTGCCTCAACTACACTATCACCATATTCGTTGCCAATTTTCTCACCACTTATTTCGTCACGATAGTCGTAGAACTTCTTTAATGTTAGTATAATGCTACGGTCAATCTTGCGATACTTTACTAATTGTTGCTTTTTCTCAATGGAGGCAAACTTGTCAGTCATGAAAAACTCATCATCGTCACTTTGTTCAAATAGTTCTTCGGGTACGTTACTAAGATCATTAGCCACTTGCACATATTCAGTATTAGAACAGCATTCTATACAGAGTACATCGGAGTATGGAGTGAGATAAAGCCTGATATATTCGTGTATGTCACTCGGCAACATAATCTGACGATGGTAGTTCTCCTTCAGCAGACGTTGGGCGGAGAAGTAAGAATAGCTTTCATGAAAGACGCTACGTAGCTTTGTGGCAATTGGGGATGTCTGGGTGTACCGTATTTGAATAATGTCTCTATGCCCAGGGAACTTGCGCTGGTCGAAGTTTTGGTTCTTTAGCGTTGCATTGTAGAACTCGCCATCAATAAGGATTTTCACCTGTTTGCCGACTCCGTGTTTCAATATGGAGGCATCCCATTCGTAGAAACGGGAATAGACGGAAATTGGTATTGCCAGTCCTTCGTTCAGTAGCGACCAGTTTACATCTTTCTGTAATATAAATCCATTTTCGTAGTTCATCAGTGTTAGTTATATCTTCCGTTTGTTTTCATCTTACTTTGGGATTACAAAGATACGAGATTGTTAATTATCTTTTCCATCAAAAACATAAAAACAAGCTTTAACATCTACCTTTTTCTCCCCACCTGTATCATCCAACAATGCATACAGTGGAATTATCTTACCATCTTCTGTGGGCTTTTCTGTCAGTGAAAATGTAAATATGGTAGGATCCATTCTCAGAATTGCGTTTTCTTGATAATTGCCAGAAGAAATTATGTTTTCAACATAATTTCTTAATCTAAGACCAATAGTTTTTTTTAGAATTTGTTGGAAATGTATTGCAAGTGGTTTGTATTTTATCATATTGAAACCGATGGATGATCCGCTTAGTGTATCTTTCATATAAGGGAGAAGTCTTTCGATAAAAGCAAGTTCCTCTGAACGATCAGTTTCCAAATGGAACAATTGTTCCATCTGTGTAACAAAAAGATGCTGGATATCTTTATCTGTGTGGGATATGGCTTCCCACAATTCGTCAATTGGAAGGGATAGGAACTGCTGCGAGTCAATACGTCTTGTATATTGCTTATACTTGTTTAGTTCGCCATTGCGAATAATGTTCATCAACTCCTCGTTTCCTTCTGTATCTTGTCTTTTTAAATATTCTTTATTGATATCGATAATATGTTTTTTGAGTTCCTCATACATTGAATCATAGGAGTTGTCTCTTCTTTTCCATTCGTACAACTCGTCTTCATAAATTGGACTCCAGTTGTTTTTTTGTTTGTCAACGGCTTCAAAAAAGATCTCATCATTAACGTCTTGACAAAAGATGTTGTTCATTTTTAACTCTAGGTACCTTGCATATAAAATAGATATATCCTTGGGGGAATATTTACCTTGTTTGAGGAACTCCACAACTTGAGACAACAATTCGTCGAGACCGGTATCCTCTATTTTTTTCCAATCCATCATTTTGATGAGGCATTGTCCATATTCAGTCTTACGCAATTCGATATATTCTTCCTCTATCTTTTTTTGCTCATTCTCAAATGTATCTTTGTCAAATTCCCCGTAATGGATATAATGTGCAATGGCTTCCGAAGGAAGTGATGTTTTCAGATAATAGCCATATTGAGTTAGTTTTTCAATAAATGGATTCTTTTCTTTATTATTATTCTCATACCCGCCTCTAGCAATATCAAAAATTGTAATTGTAGTATTCGGGGTCGAATGGCTGGATAGCCAGACCAGATCATTATCATTAGCACCAGACTTATACTCTATCGAATAAATACATGCAAACGAAAGAAAACCTTTGAGAAACTCGTCTTCAAACTCACAGTTTGATATTTCTTCAAAAACTTTATCAAATATATCTAGTACGAAAATTAGGGTTCTCAAGTTGTTGCATTCTCCAAGATAGAATATTTCTAAAATCAAACTCTTATTCGAGTCAATGAATGATCTGTATTTGGACGATTTATTAAGTAACAATTTATTGACAATACTGTCGAAAATCTCTTCCGTTGAAGGAGAATAGTGCAAAGTGTATCTTATTGTTTTTTCTTTGAATTGCTTGTATTCAGAGTCTTCTTTCGTTTCATTGCAGATTAAAATGACCTTGATGTTTTCTCTTTCGGCATAATAATTGACAATGCTCAAAACTTCTTTAGAAGACAACTCAGAGCGTTCCATATCATCAAGAATGAGAACTACATTTTTAGGTATTGGGATTAAGTTAAATAGAGTTATTAGTCGCTTGCTGTCAATACCGAAGTACTCTGCGAATCCACCAACAAAAGTAGATATTACTGTTTCTGTTTTCGGTTGGAGAAATCTGGGTAAGCCTCTCTTTTTTTTATTGACTGGGTCGTTGTCAGATAGTTTTATTTTTCGCTTTATTTCCAGTTGAATATTTTCTGCAGTTTTTGCCCCATACAAACTAAATATTATGGGGGAATATTTCTTGACTGGTTTTGTGCTTTTGCAGTCTATCTCTTTAATAGCATTGACTAAAACATTCTCCACATAAAATGTTTTTCCACTACCCCATACGCCATCAATCATTATGGCATAGTCAGTGCGTTCCTTTTCCAAATAGTCTTTAACAATATCCGTTATTACTTTTCCTTCCATATAGAAATTCGTTTATGATTTTCACTATCTCTATTCAAACACCTTTTTTACTCCTCGGTCATTATTCGTTCTTTGCTTATTAGAAACTGATTTTATGCTTTTTATAACGGGAATAATTAATGTGAACGAGAATCGAGAATAGAGAGTGTTTATGTGTTTTATTTTGAATTTGTTAGTTGGTGTGTGCATTATTAAACTCGGCTACCCATAGTGTGGATTGGCTTGCAGGAGGGCATCGTTTGGAAGATTTTTCCATTGATTAACTACCCGTTTTTGTGTTTGTTGCGTTTTACCCCATCGGCACACCATGCGCCCTATTTTGTCATTTGTTTAAAACTTTTAACTCGCAAAAATACAATTTTTTTTCAATCAGAGAAAGTTCTGACTTGTTTTTCTATAAGATTTAGGAATTGGGGACGGTACAAAGATACAATCATTTATTTCATATGGCAGAATCTTGGTGAACATCAACCACCATCTTGTTCCTTACTAAAACTGGCGATAGAGTACTCTTCACCTAAGGTACGCAGACGTAGTTTCGTTCGTTTTTCATTTCAGGCATCATAATGTAATAACTATGGCTTTATGCCATTGTAGAACCTTTTTAATAAATCAGGTGCCTTTATGACCTTCCCATCTTGGAATTACAACAAAGCAGTGGTCTCTGATTAAAGCACTATAGGGATGACCTGTCCCACTGCAATTCTAACTGCATCGTATATTTCTGTCTCAGCTGACTCGATGCTAACAACTAGTGAATACTTTATTCTGTTATGAACATTCTCTATTTTACGGAACTTCCACCAACCACTTTGAGGGAATACGGCTATATCGTTGCACTCGGCCAGTTCTCGTGCAGTACATTCAAACCAATCTGACTGTACTGTGCTATTTCCACGTAGCGTTATACCAATTTCCCAACGGTTGCAGTCATTCTTGCCTTTTTCTACCACAGGTCTTAGTTTGTTTTTGCGGGCTATGAACTGTTCCTTTGTCTCATGTGCTGTCTTCACATCAAATGTCAGACCTGCAGAAGATAGGCGGTATCTATTGTAATCGCTCTTAAAGCTCGGTGACGGCTCAATATAGTATGAAAGGGTCACTCGTAACTTAACCGTCTCATCATACATCTGCTCCAACAGTTCCTTAGGCCAAGGAAGAGCGTAGAAGTGCATTTCCTTGTATGTACCATCCGCCTTGAAGGGGATAAGTTCGTTTTCCACTATGAAGGTGGCGTGAGTGTCGTTGCTTACCAAAGCACGTTGCTCGTTGGGCACACCATAACCGCAATACTTCATGATACCTGAAGGGCTCTGAGACAAGGACTTCATCTCATTAGTCCAAGCAGCAGAATGTATCATCAACGCCCGGACAGAGAGGGCTGATATCTCTGGGTTAGCCGTTTTGATACGGGCTGCCAACCTTGCTGCCAAAGCGGTGGAAGCACTTGTGGCATCGAATCCCATCAAAGGCTCCTGATTGAAATCAGGACAGGTTGTAACTAAATCTAGCTCGGGGAGAACACAATTACCTAGCATTTGATGATGGGCAACATTGCCACCTTCCATTACTATATCAGGCTTTATGGTGTTACGTCGCCAAAACCATCGTGTCCTCGTATGAGGAGAAACTCCATTAGGTGGTGCTATTGCTGTATAGCCGTCATGTTCGCACACACTCATTTTTGTATAGGCTCCGACAACTATTGCATTCTGAGATTGGCCTGGCGACTGAATTGATGAGTTAATAAGAGTGGTCTTATAGTCATCAGCATCAATGGTGTCGGGCTTGGTATTACCAGCTGATATCACCATGAGACGGTCGCATTGGCCGCCATTAAACAGCGCCTTATCGATGGCCGCAGACCATGAGGTGGGAGAGCCGTCGTTGCGCTCGTGTTCTTCGGTAACGGCCATACAAGTTATCTTTGCACCAAGCTCTTCAGCTTTCACAATAGCATCTTCTGTTATCTTACCATATAGATGTTTCTCGTTCGGGATCTGCGAAAGAATCTTGACAGATGCAAGGGCATGATTGATCTCCAGATGGCCATGACGGCCAAGAAATTCCGTCAGGTCTCCATATTCAACCAGTCCAGCCATCCCCGTGCCGTGGTCTCCTTCGTGGAAAACATTCGTATTGGGTATTACCGTCGCGCGTCGATCATCTGGCAGGAACGGCTCCAGCATAGGATGTCCATTATTCACTCCTTGATCCAAGATTCCGACAATGACTGATTCATCATTGACATTCTGTACAACATCGTCCAAAATTAGGTCAGCCCATTCGCGCTGTTCTTCATCGTTGGCTAATAAAACGTTGGGGCTATAATAGCAACGAATAGCCTCCACATAGTCCAAAGAGAATGGTATTTCATCAAGCGCCTCTTTTGTTGCGTTAACAAGAAGAACGGTAACTTGCTCAAACTTTAGGAAAGACCTCTGAGTAAGGCTGATGCCCAATTGATTCAGAATGCGTTTTGCTTTTTCAATTTCCGCATCATCCACAACATCAAGCCAAATCTCAAAGCAGCCTTGTTGCAAAGGCCGTAAACCGTCATACTCTTCCTTGCTAGGAAATAAAGACCGGGCAGTTGCTGATGAAATGGTCTCTATTGAGTTAATAAGAGTTTGATTTTTAGGTTTCTTCCCCTCGGTAACGGGCTCTTCATACTTGTCAAGTTTCTTGGAAAGCCAACGACTGTTCTTTACTGGAAGAAAGATAGATGCTACTGAGGTTTCTTCGTTTTCTCTCTTGCCAATACTCATTAGACGAGCGCCAAGCTTGCCGTCGAGACTTTTGTAAGGAGGATACTTACCTTTAAGTTCTATATCCAGATATAATCCATCAGCAAAAGGCTGATTGTTGTCGCGGCGGTTATGAATCTGTTGCATGGCCTGACTCACACTTTCTTCATATTGCAATCGGATATTTGCAGCATGAGTCTGGACATCTCGTTCAATAGGTGTACCACTATCACCACCGTTTATGGGTGTGAACTCTATTTTATCAACATTACCTTCGTGGAGGAAGATGTGAGAATAGTTTGCCATACCGAAATATTATGCCAATTTGCGGCATTTGATGATGTTCGAGAATGAACTCTCGTCAATCTTTTTATTATAGAGCAAAGATTCCTTGCGAGCATCAGCACAGGCCATCTTAATCTCGGCGTGGCTCAAGCCAAGGCAATATTTTGCCAACGTGTCGAATGGAAGGCCTTTTACTCTACACAATTCACGTTTAAGAATTTCAGTAACTTCTGCAAGTTCAGGTAACTTATACTCAATAGTGTCATCAAAGCGACGGAAAAGAGCCTTGTCGAGCGCTGAAAAATTATTTGTAGCAGCTACGATAATGCTGGACGAATGGTCGTGTTCTAAAAGCTGGAGGAATGTGTTTAAGATACGGCGCTGCTCACCAACCTCGTTGTCCAATCCACGCTGTGTGCCAATAGCATCAAACTCATCGAACAAATAGACAGCAGGAATGTTGGAGATTACATCGAACACGCGGCCAAGCTTCAGACCGGTCTCACCCATAAATTTTGTCACAACTTTGTCGGTACGCACAACAACGAAAGGAAGATTCAACTCGGAGGCCAATATTTCAGCCGTCATAGTCTTACCTGTCCCCGAGGCTCCATATAGGAGTATCTTACGGCGATTCTCAAGGTTATACTTGTGCAGTTTGTCCTGCTCTATGTATTCTTTAATTATACGCTCAACATTCTTACTTATCTCTACCGCCACAATCAAATCTTTCATGCGGTAACGCTTATCGCAAACCATAAACAACTCATCCATGTCGTTGTTGATAGGGGACAACTTCATTATAGGCTTGGTTGGCTTGGAGGTGATAGCTTCATGGATAGTGGCTGCCGCCAGAGCATGACCCACCTTGGCTTCGGCAGCGGATATCTGCAAAGCTACTCGGCGGAACATTTCATCGTCATTGTTTACATGACTGCGAATCAATGCAACTATTTGATCTGTTTTTACCACAACGGCGTTACTTTTATTTTGCAAAAATACGACTTTTTTTTCAATTACGTAAGGCTCTGGCAGTTTTTAACATAAATGGAATGTTTATGAATGTGTTATTTTGTTAATGCGCTAATTCGTTAATCGACTAGCACATTCACATGGTATCACATTCACACAATAATAAGCGGTATTCTTTTCACCAGAAATGCCTAATATGTTTTGGATGTTTATCAGCCCTTGTTAATTCATGTTTGGCATAGTTTGAAAGACTTTACTTGCCTGAAGGATTTTGCCGTCAAGCATCTTTCCGTTTTTGTGTTTGCTACGTCTAACACCGTCGCTGCCCCATGTGCCCCATTGCTTGAGGAAGAGAGTGGAGCCTTGACACTCGGTCTGTTCTTGGACGGTGAGTACCCACTCTTCTTTCATCGGACGGGCTTGTGGGCCCCGTTCACCACCGACAATCTCTTCTGTCCAAACTCCGCCCCACGAACTGGATGGTTCGGTGACGGTGGCCTGTCGTTCATTATTTGAGACTGCATCAAGTGGTTTATTTATAAGATGATTAACTCGAAAAGTTCGTTTTTATTGCAGGAGTCAGTATAAAACTATTAGGCAGATGAGATTGTATCACGGATTGGAGGATACTCCACAAAGGGAGACCGAAGAAGAGAGGCTTGGGAGAGTGCTAATTCGGCAATGTGGGAATGCATTAATTCTACGGTGTCCGTTTGTCGAATATGCCTGATAAGTGCCTTACAACGGCTCCCTCTCGACGTTTCATTTCCTTGAGTTTATATTTCATCAACTCCATACCTACCCTTCCTTGATGATTTCCCAGTGGCCGTATCGTCTGCCGCCCACTCGTTTTATCTTGTTGTCTTCTTGCAACCTGTTCATATATCGCACCAGCGTTCTTCTGGGGATTCCAAGGGTGTTGGACAGATTGTCCATAGTGGCCGACGGCTCCGAACGCAGGGCATCTATTATCCTTAGTGCCATAGTGCCATCCATAGTGCCATCTGCTTTGGCACTATGGGATTCATCGCCCATACTATGCTTGTACTCCTCAATCTGTTTCAGCAGATTGTCACAGTGATGCTGGAGCATAAAGGTCTTGAACGTCTTTGAATCCTCCGCTTCTTCGCTTTGCTCAAGAGAACTGATGTATTGCTTGCGCTTCTCTTTCTTCACTATCGACGGCACTACGCCAAACTCGTATTGTATCATATTCATCACCAAGCGGCTCATTCGCCCGTTGCCATCGGCCCAAGGATGTATGTTCACAAGGCGGTAGTGGGCATCGAAACTCAAGTCATAGATGGCTTCTATGTCTGCAACATTTAAGTTTTTCCGTTCGTCATTGAGCCATTGGCAGAATTCCTGCAGACTGCTTGGCACTTTCTGATACGACAGATATGACCTTCCGCCTATGCCGGCACTCACATTCAATAGCCTCAACTCGCCTTTTGCGGCGGAGAAGTTGCCAGCCATCGTGCTGTATTCCGACCCTGTGTTTTTCATCACCAATGCCGAAAGTCCGCACAGCAGTTCCACCGAATAGTCGGTATGTTCGCGTGCATAGTCAATGCTTTGCTCGTAGGCAGCCTTGAGGTCGAGATTCATCATTTGCTCGATGAGCGGTTTCTGTGCACCTATTCCTTCGTCGAACAGCAGACGGTTCTCTATCTCCGTCACCGTAGAACCCTCGATGGCGGTGGAGTGCGTGATGATGGAATACAGGTAGAACTTGGCATAGTCAATCTGCTGGTCTATGCCGACTTGCTTGTATTCTTCATATATGGGTCTTATGGTCATTCTCTGATTTGACTTTTTGTGTTATCAGTCGCCTATTTGCTTTGCTTCGACCCCCTAATTTTGGGGATTATTTCAAGATTAGTGACAGGAAAAGTTGTGACTTGCCATTTGCATTTTATTATTTAATCTGCAAAGATACGATTTTTTTTCAATTATAGAGGTTTTTTGCCACAACCCTGATACAAACCGAACAATTCAACATGGCTTTTCCCTTTGTAGGTGTATAAGTAGTTCTGTTCCTATTTCCCTTTTAAGCAGTTCCATTGTATCTAATTATTTTACAGATGCAAGTATAATAAAAAATCACATTTTCGGCTAAAAATAACGCCAAAAAATCACATTTTCAGAAATTCAGATTGTTGTTGGCAGAGCGACTGCGGGGCTTCTGATGGCGATGATACGAAAGAAGGTGCCTGCTGTTTTTGGAGGAACAAGCGGGCACCTTTTGTGGTTTTGGAACATGCAAATGGGCGCTTAGGGCTCTTCTGTTTTCGCTTGATTGAGGTCGTCGATGGGGCGGGCGGTGGCACTCTCTTTGAGGTCGCGGAGGCGGTTCTCGATGCGTTTGAGGCCGAAGAAGGCAACGATGCGGACAATGCCGTTGGCAAGGATGCCAAGGCCCAGGAGGATGCCGAGGAAGGCACCGGTGGATTCGGGTTTGCGGATGGCCAGGAAGCCAAGGAGGATGCTGCACACACCAAGGAGGAGCATGACCCACCAGCGGTCGTAGCCGCCTTTCTTATAGTCGATGGAGAGGACGGCCAAGGATACGCCTTCGAACATCACCCACATGGCAAAGACCGCGATAAGGGCAATCTGAGAGGCCAGGATGTTGGTGGCCAGCATCAGGCCTACGATAATCTGGAATAAGGCCAGCAGGGTGGTGGAGCCGGCATTGGGCAGAAAGGCCTGTGCGCGGAGGCCGAAGATGAGCGACGAGATGCCCGAGGCCAAGATGAACAGCCCCATGAGCCATGCCGCTGAGACAAAGCCGGCACCTGGATTGAAGATACAGACGACACCGAGGGCGATGAGCAACACAGCGGTGACGATGAGATAGATGTTGATGCGTTTCATGGGAATAATATATTGATGTTGTTATGTTGATAAGATGAGTTCTATTAAGCTAAATGAAGGGTGTGGAATTATATCCAGCACCCTTCGTGAAAAACATTGCAGTCGGATTGATTAGCCCTCGATTTCCTTGCGGACTTTCTTGAAGGCCTCGATGCATTTGTCGAGGTGTTCGTGTTCGTGGGCTGCGCTGATCTGTACGCGGATACGGGCTTGACCCTTGGGCACCACAGGATAGTAGAAGCCGGTGACGAAGATGCCTTCTTCCTGCATCTTGGCGGCATACTGCTGGCTCTTGGCAGCGTCGTAGATCATCACGGCGCAGATGGCGCTCTCGCTGGGTTTGCAGTCGAAGCCCTCTTCCTTCATGCGGCGCAGGAAGTAGTCGGTGTTCTCGTGCAGTTTGTCCTGCAGCTCGTTGGTCTCGCTCATCATCTCGAACATGCGGATGCCGGCAGCCACCAGGCCGGGGGCCATGCTGTTGGAGAAGAGGTAGGGACGGCTGCGCTGACGAAGCATGTCGATAATCTCTTTCTTACCGGTGGTGAAGCCACCCATGGCACCGCCAAAGGCTTTGCCGAGGGTGCCGGTGAGGATTTCAATCTTGCCACGCAGGTTGTAGCGCTCGGTCACGCCGCGGCCGGTCTTACCCACAACGCCGGCGCTGTGGCTCTCGTCCACCATGACCATGGCGTCGTATTTGTTGGCCAGCTCGTAAATCTTGTCAAGCGGGCAAACGTTGCCGTCCATAGAGAAGACGCCGTCGGTGACGATGATGCGGAAACGGTTTTTCTGGGCAGCCTTCAGCTGCTCTTCGAGGTCGGCCATGTCGGCGTTGGCATAGCGATAGCGCTGAGCCTTGCAGAGGCGCACGCCGTCGATGATGGAGGCGTGGTTGAGGGCATCGCTGATGATGGCATCCTCATCGGTCAGGAGGGGTTCGAAGACACCGCCGTTGGCGTCGAAGCAAGCAGCATAGAGGATGGTGTCCTCGGTGCCGAAGAACTCGGCGATTTTCTGCTCCAGTTTCTTGTGGAGGTCCTGGCACCCGCAGATGAAGCGGACGGAGGCCATGCCATAGCCGCGGGCATCCATGCCTTCCTTGGCGGCCTTGATGAGTTCGGGATTGTCGGCCAGGCCGAGGTAGTTATTGGCGCAGAAGTTGAGGCACTTCTTGCCTTTCACCATGATTTCGGCGCCCTGGGGGCTCTCGATGATGCGTTCGTGTTTATACAGGCCGGCAGCTTCGATGTCAGCCAACTCTTTCTGGAGGTGTTCTTGAAACTTTGTGTACATAATTAAGATGTTTTATGTGTTTATTATTTTTGATTAACTTCTGCTGAGACCATCTTGGCGATGGTTTTGATAAGCTCTCGTGCGGGTTCAAGTTCTTTTTTGAGTTCTTCGGGAGATGTATTGTAGAAACAGTTGTAATCGCTTTCTTCCCGCATGAGTTCTAATCGGCGATATAGTTTCCCAAGCTCGGGAGAAATCTTATTGGTTTGTATATAGTGTTGATTGAGCATTACTCCAGCGCCTTTATGTGATTTGATTCTGATTCCGTCATGTATCAGTAATGCGCTGACAGCATGGAATACAGAATAATACAAGCGATTTGCAGCGGCATTCCAATAGCCTTTCTCTACAAGAAGGTCAACTTCCTCTTGAGTGGTGAATGCCTTTGCAATTTCTAGACTGATAACAGTGTCTCTTTTTTCCTTGTCCAAACTCATTGTAATACTAATTTTTCCTCCTCTACGTTGTCGTGAAAAGGAACAAAGTCCCAAGTGTTCCAGTCTTTTCTTGGATAGATGTGGGGGTTAATTTCTGCACCGATGCCCCAGCCCATTTTGCACAAAGGAAATGCAACGGTGTCCCAGTCATTAGATGTAATGCTGTCTTTGTTCAGCAAGATAAGCAGGTCGTAGTCGCTGTCGGGGTGAGCGTCGCCGCGGGCACGAGAGCCATAGAGCCACAGTGAGCTACCTTCGGGTAGGATTTGTGCGGCCACTTCTTTAATCCGTTTTATGACTTCGGACTGTTCCATATATCGCATTGCAAAAATACGAATAATAATTGATATGAAGAAAAAAAGTTTTATTTGCCCTCGGAAAGGCGTTGCGACACGATGCGGGCGATGTCTTCAGGCCGCAGGTGGGAGCCGTCGTCGCGGCGCCAGCTGCGGGAGGGGTCGGCCTGGTAGCGTGGGGGCACCTCGGCGGCCAACCGCTCAATGGCTATATCGGGACGCAGGCGGCGCAGGAAGTCGGCAACGAGCGTGACATATTCCTCCACCGTGAAGGGCGGTGGAAGGGTGGTGGGGTCTTCTTGCCACAACCGTTCCATATCCGAGCCCCGCAGCAGTTGCAGTTGGTGCAGTTTGAGGGTTTCGAGCGGCAGCGCAGAGAGAATGTCGGCCTGGGCCAGCATCTGTTCGCGACTTTCGCCTGGAAGGCCCAGGATGAGGTGGCTGCCCACATGGATGCCGCGAGCGGCGGTAGCCCTGATGGCTCGCTCGGTGCAGGCAAAGTCGTGCCCCCGATGGATGCGGCGTAAGGTGTCGTCGTAGCAGCTCTCGATGCCGTATTCCACCGCCACATAGTGCTGGCGGGCGAGGGAGGCGAGATAATCCAGCTTCTTGTCATCTACGCAGTCGGGTCGTGTGCTCACCACGATGCCGAAGACTTTGGGGTGGGAGAGAGCCTCCTCGTAGCGCAAGCTCAGCACCTCCAACGGGGCATAGGTGTTGCTGTACGCCTGGAAATAGGCCACATAGCGCGTGGCGCCCCGTTGTCGGCGACGGGCATGGAAACGGATGCCCTCGTCGATTTGCCGTGTTATGCTGCCCGCCGTGTGGCAATAGGATGGGACAAAGGCTTCACCGTTGCAGAAGGTGCAACCCGTAGAGCCGAGGGTGCCGTCGCGATTGGGGCAGGTAAAGCCGCCGTCTATGGCAATCTTCTGCACCGTAGTTCCGAACAGGCGTCGGCAGTAGTCGGCGTAGGTGAGGTAGGCTGTAGGCATGGAGATGTAGGAATGAGTTATTTTTGGCTTTGTTCTATGCGGCGAATGGCCACCTCGCGGGCGGCGGCATAGTCTTCGATTTCGGGGTCGAGAGCCACGGCCTGATCCAAGTGCTCCAACGCCTGACTGTACTGTTTCTGCTCTAAATAAAGCTCTCCGAGGCCGAAGTGGCACATGGCCTTCTCTTCATCGCTGTCGAAGAACTCTAACGCTTTTTTCAAGGTGGACTCCGCCTCGTTGAGGTGCTTCAGCTCCTTCTCGCATAGGGCTATATTGAACCAGCAGGCGCTGGAGTAAGGACCATCCTGCGAGTTTTCCAACTGCAGTTTGAAATATCGGATGGCCTCCTCGTATTGTTGCAGGTTCTTGTAGGCCACCCCTAGCAGCATGGCATAGTTCTGCTCGTCCTCCTTGGCGTAGGGCAGCAATGGTTGCAGCAGGGGTACCATATCGGCAAAACGCTTCGTGTTGAACATGCACAGGGCTACCGAAAAGAGGTCGCTGCGGCGATTCTCAGGGTCGAGGCCGTAGGCTTTGCGATACAGCATTTCGGCCTGTGGGTATTCCTTTCGGTCGCAATGCACGTCGGCTATATTGCTTATGGCAACCGCATACTCGGGATACAGTTCCAGCGCCTTTTGGTAGCACTTCAGGGCCTCGTCGTCGCGCTTGAGCTTGTGAAGGGCAACGCCCATGCAGTTCCAGTACTCATGGTCGTCGTCCACCTCGCGGGTCACCTTCTCGTAGCATCTCAGGGCCTCTTTGTATCGCCCCATCAGCATCAGGCAGTAGCCCTTGCTGCCCAGCGCTGCCCAGTCGTCAGGGTCGAGCTTTATCACCTGCTCATATTGCGGCAAGGCTTTATCGGGGTGCCCCGTTTCCAACATTGCGATGCCCAGCATCTCATACCCGCTAGGGTTCTTGGGGCTGAGCCGATTCATCTTCCGCACCGCAGGTATTACCTGGTCGTAGAGTCCCAGCTTCAGACTGCACCACGCATAGTTTGACCAAGCCTTCCAATCCTTTGGCATGCGGCGGGTGAGGGTTTGGGCCACCTCCAAGGCCTCCTCATAATGCTCCATCTGCACCAGCGCGTCGCCCTGCTGCCAGAGGGCGTCCTCGTTATTGGGATTGATGCGCTGTGCCTGCTCAAAACAGGCCAAGGCCTCCTCCCAGCGGTCTTGGTTATAGTAGAATATGCCCCATTCCACGTAGACGTCATCATTCTCCGGGTCCAAATTGCTGGCTGTGCGGTAGGCATCCTCGGCCTCTTCCAGCTGATTCATTTCGTCCAGGCAGTTGCCCAAGTTCAGCCATGTTTCGGCCGACCGGGGCTCCACTGCCAGCGAGAGGCGGTAGAACCGCAATGCCTCCTCCTGATGTTCCAAGCGGTGATGGGTCAGCCCTAGGTAAAACAACACCCCATCGTTGTCGGGCTGCAGAGCGTAGGCCGACTGGAAGTAATGCAGCGCTTTCTCTGGATTATCTTGGTCCAGTTGTTCTATCCCGAGTTCTATGTATTCTTCTGTCATCTTATTATGGTTAATAATAGTGCTTGCACATTTTCTTGCTTATGTCTCTGCATTCGTACGCTCTTTGCCATTGAGCTGCGGTATGTGGTGGCGTATATAGTCGGCCACCAAGGGCAACAAGGGCTCCTCCTGATAGGCCTGGGCAAGGGCGTCGTCCTGTGGGCCGAATAGGTTGAGGGCAAGGAGCTGTTGGTAACCGTCGTGGGTCACACTCTTCACGCACCGCTCCACCTCGTCCTTGTGTTGCAAGTATATTTCTCTTGCCTCCAGCACAATGGTGGCGTGGCGAGTGGCTCCCACAGCCAAAAGGCTGCTGTAGAGGTCTGTGCCGTCGTCGGGTTGGGAATTAAAGTTTTGCTCATAGTAGTAGAACCACTCCATGTATCTCGGTCCCTCCTCATGGTTCAAAAAGGTGGCGTAGTATATCACCCGTTCAAAGAGGGTGGTGATGTCCTCCGGTTCCTCAATGTCGTACCAGCTCAGCAGGTCGATGTCGTCCCACGTTGCTGCTACATCGTGGGTAAGATGCGGAGTAGGGGCATTGGATATGGAGCGTTCGAACTGCTCCACAGCATCCGACTCTATTTTGGCAATCCGTGCGTAAAAAGCCAATGCAACAATGGGAATCCATATCACCGCCCCAACTGATGCCCCAGCATGCTGCAAAAGTGCCATCAAGGCCACGCTGCCTAGGATGAAGGCCGACAGAATGCCGATGGTGCCCCATGGGCCCCAGGAGGCAGGGTAAGTCCAGGTGTAGGGCAGGTGGACCGTTCGGCCGCAATGGGGACAGCGCAGGGTGACGAAGTCGCCCCTCTGTCGGCGCACTTCGTCGGCAGTTGAATATTTCCCTTTCAAGAGGATGCGTTTGCCGCAATGGCATGTCAGGAATAGTCGCATAGAAAAGAAAAACCCTGTGGGGGTGTCCTCCACAGGGTTTCGATAAGAGAGGACTGTTTTTTTTATTTCACGATGAGTTTTTGCATCTTGCCGCCTGCAATGCCGTAGGCATACATGCCGGCAGGAAGGTCGCTGATGTTGACGGTGCCGTTGCCCTCAACAGGCATGCTGCGCACGGTGCGTCCCTGCATGTCGACGATGGTGAGGGTGGCAGGCTGCTCAACACTGTAGCTCACGCTGAACTGATGGGTGGCAGGGTTGGGAAAAGCCTTCACGCTGCTGTTGGCCAGCACAGGGTCGATACCCACTGTCTCGGTGTAAGCTTGGAAACGGACCAACACGCTGCAGTTGATGATGCTGTTGGAAATACGCAAGGTATAGATGCCAAAAGGACGCTCCACATTCTGGTCGATGATGATGTCGATGGAGAAACCGTCGAAGTCGGAGTTGGGGGACATGCTGAAGGGTGCGCTGGTGAGGTCGGCCACACACTGCGTGGTGCAGAGGCCCCAAGCCTCAAAACCATTGCGCTCCACCTCGGCCATGGAAACCACTAAGTCACGCAGAGTGCCTGAGGTCTGGTTGCGGAAGTCGATAGACTCGATGCTGTGGGCCGATTTTTCGCAGGTCACCACCATCGTGTCGCCGTTCTGATAGACGGTACCGTCATAAACGAAACCAATCTGGTTTTGTGCATTCAGCACCACAACGCTGCAAAGCAGCAGGGCTAGAGATAGAATTTTTTTCATGTTATTAGTATTTTATTTGTTGTTATTCTTTTTGCAAAAGTTCGTCCACTACTTTTTTCACCCCTGTGCCGGCTTTCTCCTGAAAGATGGTGATGGGCCTTGAGATGGGTACCGCCTTGGGGTCCACCAGATAGCAGGGCGTGGACTTGGGCACATAGTGGATGAGGCCTGCGGCGGGGTAGACATTCATTGAGGTGCCTATGACGATGAAGTAGTCGGCCTGTTCGCACAGCTCGGCGGCAGGCTCTATGTTGGGCACCGCCTCGCCAAACCACACGATGTGGGGTCGCAGCTGGGCCCCGTCGGGGGCTTTGTCGCCAAGGTGTATCTCTTTGTCGCCAATCTCCACAATCAGGTTGTCGTCGCGGTCGCTGCGTCCTTTGGTCAGCTCGCCGTGCAGGTGCAGCACTTGGGTTGAACCAGCCCGTTCGTGCAGGTTGTCGATATTCTGGGTGATGATGTGCACGTCGTATTTCTCCTCCAGTCGCACCAGCTGGCGGTGGGCTTCGTTGGGCTGGGCCTTGAAAAGCTCGCGGCGGCGTTGGTTATAAAAGTCAAGCACCAGCTGGGGATTGCGCAGATAGGCATCGTAGGTGGCCACATCTTCCACGCGGTAGTGTTCCCAAAGGCCGTCGCTGTCGCGGAAGGTGCTGATTCCGCTTTCGGCACTCACGCCGGCTCCGGTGAGAATGATTACTTTTTTCTTCATGTTTTTAGGTTTATGGGGTTGTAAGAGGGAATCGGGTTTGTTTGGGTGTAAGTGAGTCCTATGTTATTTCTCTAAGATGGTGAAGACGGTGCGGCGGTTTTGGCGGCGGCCTTCGGGGGTGGTGTTGTCGGCCACAGGCTCTGTTTGGCCGTAGCCTTTGTAGGTGAGGCGGTCGGCTGAGATGCCTTTCTTCACGAGGTAGTCATAAACTGCCTTGGCGCGTTGCTCCGAGAGTTTTTGGTTGGCTTCGGGGCGGCCGACATTGTCGGTGTGTCCGCCCAGTTCGATGCGCATGTTGGGGTGTTTCTGCATCATCTCCACCACTTTGTCCAGCTCGACTATCGACACGTCCAAGAGGGTGTATTTGCCAGTTTGGAAGAAGACGTTCTTCAGCGTGATGCTCTCGCCCACTTCCAGTTCGGGAGCCACCTCGGTGATTTCTTCTTTATATTCCACGGGTTCTGGGCGCACCTGTTCGGGCAAGGCGAAGCTGTAGAGGTCCAAGCCTCCCTGTCCGCCAAATTTGTCGCTGCTGAAGAAGGCGGTGCTGCCGTCGGGACTAACTATCAGCGAGCTTTCGTCGCCCTTGGTGTTGATGGGGTAGCCCAAGTTCTGGGGCTCGCTCCAGGAGGTGTCGTCGGTGCGGCGGCACATAAAGAGGTCCAGCCCGCCCATGCCTATGTGGCCGTTGCTGGAGAAGTAGAGTGTGTTGTTGTCGAAGGAGATGAAGGGACTCTTCTCGTCGCCCTTGGTGTTGATGCCGGGACCCATGTTCACAGGCTTGCTCCATTGGCCTTCCACCAAAGTGCTGCGCCAGATGTCCATACCCCCGAGGCCGTCCTTGCGGTCGCTCACAAAGTAGAGTGTCTGTCCGTCGATGGAGAGGCAGGGCTGCGACTCCCATCCGCCCGTATTCACGGCAGGGCCTAAGTTTTGCGGTTGGCTCCAGCCGCCTTCTTTGCGGTAGGAGATATATAGGTCGCAGCGGCCCATGCCGTCTTTGCGTCCGCAGGCGGTGAAGTAGAGGATGCGGCCGTCCTGCGAGATGCAGCCGGCGCCCTCGTTTTCTTCGCTGTTCAGCGGCTCGGCCATGCGCACGGCTTTGCCCCATTGACCGTCACGCTTGCGGCTCTGGCAAAAATCCTCCGCCATGGCCGGGCGGTTGTAGCGGGTGAATATCAGCGTCTGCCCGTCTGCCGTCAGGGTGGGCAAGTACTCGTCGTCCGGACTGTTCACCCCGCTGCCCAAATTCTCGGGTGTGAAAGGCACGGGGTTGGCCAAAGCCTCGCGGCGGAAGGCGATGCATTTGAGGTCGTGCTCGGCACCGGCTCCCCAGCGTTTGTGCTTGCCTTTGTCTGTGTGCAGGAATGTCTTCAGGTGGCTTTCGGCTTGGTCGAGGCTGTCGTGGTCGAGATACCATGCTGCCATGGTCAGGTGTACCTCGGCAAAGGTGGGTTCGGCCTTCAACGCCTTATTGAAGTGTTCGAAGGCTTTCTTGGCATTGCCGTCCAGCAGCTGCTGGCCTTTCTCAAATTCGGCCACGGCTTTCTTGTTGTCAACAGTGTACTGTGCCAGCACCATGGGAGCCAGCATCAGGAGCGTGGTGAGGGTAAATATATTTTTTATATTCATATCATGAATATAACGGGAAACGGGTTGCTTTATTGTTTGAATTGGAAATATGAATGAATGTCGGGAAGGCTCTTGGGGTCGAGTGCGGGGGTGATAAAATCTTTTAGACGCTTTATGGAATCGGCAGGGATAATGGATTCCACATCAGACTCTTCAAGGAATTTTTCCAGGTCTTTATCGGAGATATTCATCAATTTCATATTGATGGAATTGCATACACGTATTTTGTCGGCGAAATACATGTAATAGTCTGATCGGTCGTGGATATTCTGTAGGATTTTTCGGTATTCCTCGTTGTGTAGATATTTTGAATATAAGGAATTGCCGGAGTAATTTTCGGGGTGTTGATTTACTTCACGAATGGGTTGGAAGTAGGATTCGATATAATTGTTATAGTTGTCTTCAACAACTTTTATGAGGGAGAAGCATCTTCCGACGCTGTTGATAAAGCCGAAGTTATCCATATCTTTCCATGTCTCGATAGTGGAGGAGAAGGCTGTTTCTATGGTTTTGTCGAGACTGATCATGTCTGGGTGGCGCATAGCGGAGATGATGGGTAGGTTCTCGGGATTGTCGAGAGAGTCCATCGGAATACTTAACATATAGGTTGCTATGGTGTCGCGCCTTTTCATCTCTGAGGAGAGGTCTTCCAACTTTTGGGCACAGGATTCAATATGACTAATCACCATCATGGCTGTCATTCGGCGAGACTGAGCCTGATGATGCATTTGTATCAAGGTGCCAGAACCGAAAGTGAGCAGGATGGAGATGGTGGTGCCCAGGAAGGTGTAGATAAGGTTCTTCCAGAGATTTGACGACTTGTCGACGGGTGCAGGGTCGTTGAAGTTGATGGGATTTTCCATAAATATTGGTTAAGGCAAAGGGTTTCCGCTCGTGATGCAGGAAACCCTTTGATAGATGATGAATGACTTTATTTTACCAGATTGAAGGTGTCGCTGGCAATAACGAACTCCTCGTCGGTGGTGACCACCACGACGGCCACCTTCGAGTCGGGGGTGCTGAGGATGAGGTCCTCGCCCATGACGTTGTCGCTCTTGGAGAGGTCGACATTGATGCCAAGGCATTCCATGTTCTCAAGAATGGGACGGCGCATGAACCAGGCGTTCTCGCCAATGCCGCCGGTGAAGAGCAACAGGTCGCAGCCGCCCATCTCGGCCATGTAGCCGCCTATGTAGCGTTTCACACGCTGGGCAAACATGTCGAAGGCGTAGGTGCAACGCTCGTCGCCTGCGTCGCGTCCGGCACGGATGTCGCGCATGTCCTGTTTGCCGCCGCTGATGCCCACGAGGCCGCTCTGTTTGTTGAGAATCTTGGTAATGTCTTTCCAGTCCTTGCCGTTCTCGGTAATCGCTTTCTTGATGATGAACTCGATGACGCCGGGGTCGACATCGCCGGGGCGGGAGCCCATAATCAGGCCCTCCAGCGGGGTCATGCCCATGGTGGTGTCGAAACTCTTGCCTTGCTTGATGGCGGCAATGGAGGCACCGCTACCCAGGTGGCAGCTGATGATGTTCAGTTTGGTCCAGTCCTTGCCAATCATCTTGGCAGCCTTCTCGGCCACATAGCGATGGCTGGTGCCGTGGAAACCATAGCGGCGCACGCCGTACTTCTGGTAGTATTCGTAGGGCAGGCCGTAGAGGAAGCTCTTGGGGGGCAGGGTGCTGTGGAAGGCCGTGTCGAACACCGCCACCTGTGGCACGCCGGGCAGCACCTCGCGCATGGCGTAGATGCCGGCCAGGTTGCCGGGGGTGTGCAGGGGCGCCAAGTGGGTCAGCGACTTGATGGTTTCAATCACTTTGTCGTCGATCAGCACGCTGCGGTCGAAGGCCTCGCCGCCGTGGGCGATGCGGTTGCCGACGGCACCGATTTCTTTGAAATCTTTTATCACGCCCATCTTGGGGTCAATCAAAGCGTTCAGCACAATCTTGATACCCGCCGTGTGGTCGGGGATGGGCAGCTGCTCATAGTGTTTCTCTCCGTGGTACTTATGGGTGAATTCGCCCATTTCCAAACCGATGCGCTCAAGCAAACCCTTGGCCATCACCTCAGCGTTATTGGCCATGTCAACCAGCTGATATTTGATTGACGAACTGCCACAATTAAGAACTAATATTTTCATTGTTCGATTTAAATATTTGATAATTATTAATTTCTGTCAGTCAAGCCTTGCAACTTGCGTCTCCAAAAATACAAAAAAAATGCCACATATTAGAATTATTTTTGGCAACTTGGGATAAACCCGAATGACCGATTTGGGATAATCAAGCGTGAAGATAGGAAAAACGCGACCCGAGGGGACGCGTTTTCCATGAGAAATGAAAGGTAGGTGTAGCTTCGCTCTACATTCGACCCGAAAACGAAGAATGGTCGAAGATTGAATGAAGCTACTACGCTTCTTCATATGTTTTATGTGTATGTGTTTTATTTAACATACTCAAAGTAGAGGGTGGTGGAGTCGATAGATCCATAATCTTCTGCGTTGTAGAGTGTTACGGCGGTTTGGGTGAGAGGCCATTGGCTGTCGTAGGTGTAGGAGTAGGTTATTTCGTCGGTAAATGGGTAGCCATCTCCGAAGCGGGTTATTGTGGTACTTTTGGTCATGTTGTTTTCATTGAAGACGCTAAAAGAGCCATCATTCATTCCCAAGAGGAAGTTGTTTTTGAATGGATTGCATTTGTCGTCAAACTCAAACGTGGCGGAGAGCGAACGGGCTTCGGGTCCCGTCATTCCAGGAAAGAGATAGTTGGCATTGATGCCTGTAACATTGTCGCCCGTCCAGGTGAGTTCCATGGGAATGCTGACCATTCCATCGGCACTACCCTTGGCTGCTGCCTGCTGGAGGGTGGCAAGGGCTTTGTTGGCCTTTTCGGCCGAAGGCAGGATGAAGCGGAAGAGGATTTTCTTCATTTGGTTGACGGAGGTTTTATTAATCAACAGGTCCTCAAAGGCAAAGACCACTTTGGTGACTTTGTTTCCTTCGTGGGTGAAGGTGTAGGTCTCGAATGGGTTGTTGTTGCCGGTACTGAAGAGTTGTATCTGTTGCAATTTCTTTCCGTCATAGGTGAAGGTCATGTATTCATTTTCCGACTCGATGCGTTGAATTTGGTTGCCGTCGTAGGTAAAAAGAATATCATCGTGTTCCCTGTCTTGGTCGTTGGGAGCGGGACTGATGGGGTAAACGGTAATTTTGGACAGTTTATTACCATCCCAGGTCCACTCTTCTGAAAGTTGCTTGTCGTAGTTGAAGGTGTTTTGGTTGTAGAGGGTACCTGTTTCGGGGTCATACTGACCGTAGTGGGCGACCGAAGAGGTGTAGATTTTGGCATTTTTCTTTTTGGGGTTGTAAACGCCCTCTTTCTCGGTACATGCCGCAAAGAGCACCATTAGGACCATGCTGGCAGCGAATAAGGTTTTGTTTTTCATTTTGTATTGTATTTGTTGTGGGAATCCGTGGTTTTGCTTTTGTTGCAGCTTTGGCTCGGACTCCCTTTTAGGCCATGCGGCAACTATTGGTGGTTTCTCAGGGCATAAGGCCCTCCATCAACTCGTCTTTGTATAATAAACGGATGAGAAATCATTTCTTCACGCTGCGGATGGTTAAAAATTCTAAAAAAAGCCATGCTATTTTCCTAAGCGGTAGCAGGCGCCGGCTACGAGATGGTAGTGGAAACCTGTTTCCAGCGCGCCATTGGGGAATCCGAAGGCTCCATAGTAGGTGCGGGCGTAGAGTTGGAGACGCTCTATGGGACAATAGCCGAGACCTATGCCAAGGCCTAAGTCGAGGTCGCGAGGGTTTTTGCCCACACGGCCGCTGAGGGTGAGGTCGAAGGGCGTTTTCTGCTTGTAGAGCAGGGGCAACACATGCAGCGTGGCCTCCAAACCAAAAGAGAAGGTGGGTTCGTTGACAAAATGTTCAAAGAACGAGTTGCCATATTCGGGCGTGTATTGATCGGCCCACCTATCAGCTCCGCTATGATGGGATCCATAGTAGCCAATAAAGGTGCCGAGAGTCCATTTGCGGTTAAGGTCATAGGTGACCATCAGGTTGGCGGAGTTGTTGGGGTGGTTGCGGAATAGGCCACTGGGATAATGATAGCTGGGTTCGACGGTGTGGCAGAACTCAGCGCCCACGGTGAGGTTGTGCCAGAATGGGCGGTGCCAGAAGTTGGGTTGCTCTTCTTGGGCTTGGCAGACAAGGCTGACCAGGAGGAAGGTTATGATGAGTGACTTTTTCATGTTTCAATCCGTATTAATCGTGTAACCATATTATTATAAGGTCAGCATCAGCCCCATGCGGAAGGGGTAGGCGGGGACGATGCCGTTGGAGGTGAGCGAAAAACTCCAGTCGGGCGAGAACTGCACCATCATGCTCCATACCGACCAGCCGATAGAGAGGCGTATGTCGGTCATGTATTTCAGGCTGATGCCGTTGTTGTGGTAGTCGTTGATGACGAACCCATCCAACTCGTTGCCCGACTCCTGCCACTGGCAGTAGCGGCTGAGGAGTGTGCCCTCTCCAAGTCCGAAACTGGGCAGTAGGCTCAAGCCTACACGGAAACCTTTGCGGTGGTTGCGGTCGGCATAGTAGGTGAGTGTTAAGGGAATGGTGATGTAGCGGGTGGTGAGCTGCGTGCTCCAGAATTGCAGCGAGTCGCCGCCGCCAAAGGGAGGATTCATGGGGGTAAGATAGCTGTTGGCGACATAGCCCTCATAATGTTCAGCTCCTGCAAGATAATCCAGATAGGGGTCCTTGAATTTGAAGCGGTTGTAGGTATAACCCACTCCGAGGCTCAAGGCAACATGTTTGCGACACACAAAGTCGTAGCTCATCTCGGCTTGGTAGTTGCTTAGGGCGGTCTTCATGGTAGGGAAGGCGATTTCCTCGTCGGGATAGGTGTCTTCTTTCCAACCAAAGCCCGACATGGTGGTTCTTCCGGCTCGCAGCAATGCCGCTGTGAAGGAGAAGTGTAGGCGTTGGTTTGGGCGGTATTGCCACAGGAAGGATGGCCTTTTGCCATCGGTGGTATAATTGTCGAGCCCATGCTTGCTAACCTGTGACTCCCCGTTGCGGATGCCGCCATAGATAATGGCATGGTCTTTGGTGTTCTCCGAGTAGGTCTCGGCCGTGTAGCTTTTATAATAGATGATAGAGGATTTCTCAGCCATCATCAGCACTTCTTCTGCCACCAAAGGTGCTGTCAACTCCACCATGCTAAAATCGTCACTCTGAATTTGTACACGCCTATACCTCAGGGTGTCGCTATGGGTGCTGACATACACGTGGTTGTAGTAGCGATTTGACAAGTACAGGTCGTCGCGTCGGGTATGTATCTCTACTATCCCGTTGCGCCCATGTCCATACACCCACAGAGCGTTGACGGGACCGTTGCTGTTCAACTCGAAGAATGGATGCGTCAACATGGCCGTATCGCTCCAAAGGGGATCGCTCAACGCCACGTAATCTACTGTGTCTTGATATAAAACCACCGTGAGATAATAGCCTGTCACGTTTATATTCAAATATTTCTGTGAGCTGAGATCCAAATACTGCACCATTTTGTTGGGGGGCTGTGCCGATGCGGTCAAGGCGGTTAGTAGCAGCAAAACAAAAGCTATTTGTTTCATCTTTTTCATATTAATGTATTTTTTGTTGTCATTATTAGTCGCTGAGGTTGTTGGTCATCAAGGCCAGAAGGGGCTCCACTATGGCCTCATGGAAGGTGTTGCGGAGGGGCTCCTCAATCTTCACCAGTTGCCGTGTTTCGGTGACGGTGGTGTGGTTGGTAGAAAGGTTGTCGGGCCCCATGGCCACCAGACGGTGAGTTACAATGATATGAGTGGTGGGTTCTTTGGTGTCGTTGGGTGTGGTGAGATTAGGCAGGGGCTCACTAAGGGTTGAAGGAAGTGTCATGGAGTCGGGGCGGGTCATGGCTATGTCGGGCAGGGCAGGGGTGGTAGTGGCCTCGAGGGTGGTGGTTGTTTTTTTATGCGATAGGGTGGTGTGAGTGGCTGCGGTGGGAATGGGGGGGACGATTGGAGCAGCATCCTGTGTTGGGGTGGCGACCTCCTTAAACGGCTTGTTTTGCGCCACCAAGTTTGTTCCGCCTTCCACCGCGGTGGGTGTCATCAGGTGGAGGCCAATGCCAACCAGCAGCGCCAAGCTGGCGGCGGCACTAAGGGTCAGCCATAATGTGCGGCGGCGACGCCGTTGTTGGAGGCGGGCGATGTTGTCGTGTAGCGTCTGCAACGAGATGTTGGCAAGGCTTTTCTCCATGGTCTCATTGTCTTGCTGCCACGCTTGGCGGTATGGGTTTAAAAAGGTGTCTTCCTGCATATCCTATTTTCCTTTCAACATAATTCTTAATCGTTTGACAGTTCGGTTGTAGCGCACGCGGAGTGAGTTTTCGTTCTGTCCTGTCTGTTGGGCAATTTGGTGGTAGTCGAGACCGTCAAGCCGGGCAGTAATGAGCAGTTGGTCATCAGCAGGCAGGTGGGCAATGGCTTCGTAGAGGTCGTCGATGCGGCGGGGTGTTTCCTCGGTACTTCTTTCTGGGAGGGTGTCGCCGAATACCAGTTGGGGTCGCCGTTGGTCGGCGCGGATGCTGTCGATGGCTGTGTTGATGGCTATGTGCCATAGCCAGGTGGCTTCAGCGCTCTCCTCGCGGAAGGTGTCCATGCGTGTCCAAACCTTGAGGGCGATGTCCTGAAAGAGATCGCGGGCCTTTTCGCCATCATTTGGACAGTAGACCTGACATACCTTAACGATCAACCCCTTGTTGCGGAGCATCAGCTGGTCGTATCGTTTCAGTTTCTCTTTCTCAGACATTCTTTTTTAGGTAGATTTTTTTGTTGCTAACCTGTTTTTGCCTTTTCTGTAATAAATAGACGTTTGTTTGCACCCAAATGTTACAGGGGTGAACAATTTTTTGGGGGAAGGCCTTTCCTCCTCGGGTAGTGAAAAACTAGACAATGAGTGACTAATGTGTTGCACGTTGGTTATTGGCAGCCCTCGGGAGTGCATACTTGGGATGCATAGTTGAGAGTGTCAACCTTGGCGAAGTCGAGCTGGGTAATAGGCACCGTGATGTCGCCCAACTCGGTGGGGCCGAAGAGAGTGGTGCCATCGTTGGCAATAGTGCAGGTACACTTCATGCGGCCTTGTGGGTCGAGCAACAGGGTGGTGGGGACCCCGACGACGTTGGTGATGATTTGTTGTTGTGGTGCGATGGCGTTGACGATGTTGTTGAGGCGATTGTCTGCTACGTCGAAGCCAGCCTCCTCATAGCTCTCGCCATAGTGGTGGAAGAGGTTCCAAAGGAGGACGAACATGTTCTTCACTTTCAGGGGACGGTATTGCGGAAGGGTGTCGTTGATCCAGTAGCGGGGTGAGTCGATGTGGTATTTGGTGAACACCTCATCCATATATTGGGCCGTGCTGTAGCTCTCCTCCACAAAGTACCAGCTGACGGTGTTGCTGTCGTATTCGGCCATCTTTTTGGGGTAGAGATCGCGCATGTTGATGATGCAATAGCCGCAGCAGGAGCTGGTGAGCACTACCACTTTGTAGTGGGTGGTGTCGGCAGCAACTATTTGTCGCAGTTGTTCAACCGTTACGGGCGTGAGGTTTTGCATCTGTGACACTTTGCGATAGTTCCTCACCGTCGGTTTCTCCATCACGCATCCTGACAATAACAAGATGCCCAATAAAATGGTTGCGGTTGTTGTGAGGGAGTGTTTTCTTGTTTCTGTGCTCATCGGATTTTGCTTTTTGAGTGTTGTTTCTTCGCCGGTTACCTATAATAAACGTCTTAGTACCCTCAAATATTACACCTATGCTAAAAAAAACTTTATGGGGACCCTTAAGTGCTTTCCCCAAGAACATATCTGCCCGAGGTGAGAGCCAAAAAGGGTCCTTTTGAGGCTTCCTCTCTTTTGTCTTGCATAATATCACACATCTTTTGCTGTCCATGTCACGCAAAAGAGGAGTCCTTGCCCCTGCGGCTGGGATTTTTCCCCCAAAATGACAAGCAAAACTTCGGAAAGACACGCCAAAAAAGGCTTGCAAGTGGTTGCACAAAAAGCTTGAAAACGCCTGCAATAGTTACAAAAACAATACATGACATTTTAAAAAACAGGCTATTCAAAAAAAAAATTGTATTTTTGCACTTTTGAAAATATTATTATAGATATGCAACCTTTATTGATTTACAATACCCTTTCGCATCAGAAAGAGCTGTTCACGCCTGTCACGCCCGACCATGTGGGCATGTATGTGTGCGGTCCGACCGTCTACGGCGACGGTCATTTGGGCCATGCCCGTCCCGCCATCACCTTCGATGTGCTGTTTCGTTATCTGACCCATATCGGCTACAAGGTGCGCTATGTGCGCAACATCACCGATGTGGGACATTTGGAGCATGATGCCGACGAGGGAGAGGACAAGATAGCCAAGAAGGCCCGCCTCGAGCAGCTGGAACCCATGGAGGTGGCCCAGTACTACACCAACCGCTACCATGCCGCTATGGACCGCCTAAATGTGCTGCGTCCCAGCATCGAGCCACTGGCATCGGGTCATATCATTGAGCAGATTGAGCTGGTGAAGAAAATCATGGATGCCGGCTTTGCCTATGAGAGCAACGGCAGCGTCTATTTTGATGTTCGCAAGTACCACGAGCATTTCAAGAACTATGGGCAACTCTCAGGCCGCGTGATTGACGAGATGCTCTCCACCACTCGTGAGCTGGACGGACAGAGTGAGAAACGCGAAACGGCCGACTTTGCCCTCTGGAAGAAGGCTTCACCCGAACATATCATGCGCTGGCCTTCGCCTTGGAGCGTGGGTTTCCCCGGCTGGCATACCGAATGCACCGCCATGGGCACGAAATATCTGGGCGAGATGTTTGACATTCACGGTGGAGGCATGGACCTGATGTTCCCCCACCATGAGAGCGAGATAGCCCAAAAGTTTGCCTGCTGCGGTCATGGCCCCTGCAAGTACTGGATGCACAACAACATGATTACCATCAACGGACAAAAGATGGGCAAGTCGCTGGGCAACTTCATCACCCTCGATGAGTTCTTCACCGGCAACCACAAATTGTTGGAACAGGCCTATACGCCCATGACCATCCGGTTCTTCATCCTTCAGGCTCACTATCGCAGCACCGTGGACTTTAGCAACGAGGCCCTTGTGGCCGCCGAGAAGGGCTACAACCGACTGATGCAGGCCTACAAGACCCTGCAACGTCTGCAACCCGCCAAGAGCAGCAGCGTGGAGGTGAAGGAGTACCGCCAGAAGTGCTACGATGCCATGAACGACGACTTGAATACCCCCATCGTCATCAGTCATCTTTTCGACATGGCCAAACTCATCAACACCGTCAACGACCGCAAGGCCACCCTCACCCAAGCCGACATCGACGAGCTGAAGGGGGTGATGGAGACCTTTGCCTTTGAGGTGATGGGTCTGCGCGATGAGGCCAGCACCGACAACACCGCCCTCATCGACGGCCTGATGAAGATGATTCTGGACATGCGTGCCACCGCCAAGGCCAACAAAGACTGGGCCACCAGCGACAAGATACGCGATGCCCTGGGTGCCCTGGGTGTTACCGTGAAAGATGGCAAGGACGGCGCCACCTATGAACTCTGAGATATTGCACGTGATGTATAGCTATGAATATCCCCGTCCGGCCGTAACCGCCGACTGTGTGATTTTTGGCCTCGACAACGAGGGAGCGCGCCGCCTGCTGTTGGTGCAGCGGGGCGGCGAGCCGTTTAAGGGCATGTGGGCGCTGCCCGGAGGTTTCCTGAACATGGATGAGACCTTGGAGGAGTGCGCCCGCCGCGAGTTGAAGGAAGAGACCGGACTGGAGGTCCCCCTGCGCTTAGAGGAGCTGAAGAGCTTCAGCGCCTTGGGCCGCGACCCCCGTGGTCGCACCATTACCGTGGCCTTCTTGGCCGAGGTGCTTTTGGCCGAGGTGAAAGGTGGCGACGATGCAGCCGCGGCACGCTGGTTTGCCCTTGATGAGGTGCCGCACTTGGCTTTTGACCACGACGAGGTGCTACAGGTGGCCTTGCAGCGGCTGGGACTTGCCGTGCAACAATAATTATGGGATAATTGCGTTATGCAACTACTATGACGAAGAAAAAAACAACCTACTCCCTTGGCATTGTCCTTCTGGCACTCTGTGTGGGGCTGCTGATAGGCGTGATTTCTGCCCCCAAGGTCGACTCCGGTTACTGGCAGAAGAACGCCGACGAAAGCATGATGAGCGCACGCATGAATGCCTTGATGAAGCTGGTGGATGATTACTATGTTGACAAGGTCGACTACGACTCGGTCACAAATCTGATGATGAATGCCATGCTCTCTACCCTCGACCCCCATAGTGCCTATCTTGACCCTTCGGCTTTTGCCCAAGAGGCCGAGATGATGCAGGGTCAGTTTGAAGGGGTAGGAGTCACCCTCTCCTATATCGATGACACGGTGCATATTGCAACGGTCTTTGCGGGCGGTCCGGCAGCCCATGCCGGCTTACAACCCGGCGACCGCATCATCCTTGTCGATACCACTAAGGTTTCTGGCGTAGGTATGACAAAAAACCCAACCGATGTGATTGGTCACATACGTGGTCCCCGCCACAGCAGCGTCACCTTAGGCATTCAGCGGGACGGTAGCAACAAGATAAAGAAAGTGAAGGTGAGACGCGATGTCATCCTGCACAATTCGGTTGCTGCTGCGGTGATGATGGACAAGACCACCGGCTACATCCTCGTGACACGTTTTGCCGAAACTACTGCCACCGAGTTCCACTCGGCCCTGCTGGAGCTGAACCAACAGGGCATGAAGCACTTGGTGCTTGACCTCCGAGGCAATGGCGGCGGCGTGCTCGAAGCTGCCATCAACATGGCCGACGAGCTGCTGCCCAAGAACGACCTGATTGTCTATACCCAGGGGGCTCACTCCTCCCGCCGCAACGTCTATGCCACCCGCGGCGGCCTGTTTGAAGAGGGTCGCCTCACCGTCCTTATCAACGAGCACTCGGCCTCGGCCAGCGAGGTGGTGAGTGGCGCCATACAGGACAACGACCGTGGTGCCATCATTGGCCACCGCAGTTTTGGCAAAGGCTTGGTGCAGCACCAGTTTGAACTGCCTGGAGAATCGGCCGTGATGCTGACCGTGGCACGTTATTACTCCCCTTCGGGCCGCTGCATCCAGCGCCCCTACGACAAGGGCAGCGACGAGTATTACATGGAATACCTCAACCGGCTGCTGAGCGATTATAATGCGGCTGACTCGGTGCTGAATGCGCCTGACACCTCGTCGGGGGCTTTCCTTACCAAGCATGGGCGTAAGGTGTATGGTGGCGGTGGCATACAACCCGACGTGGCCCTGCCTTATTTCCGCGACAACCATTTGGTCTACTACAATGGCCTCATCAATGCGCAGGCTTTCGAGCGGGTACTTCATAATGAACTGTTTGACCACTATGGTGAGTTGATGAAGCGTTATCCCACCTTTGAGTCTTTTGAGAAGGGCTATCGCGTGGATGATGCCACTTTTGAGGCCATCCTCAAGCAAGGCGACAAGAAGGGACTGACGCGCGATGCCACCACCATCAGCAAATATGGTGCCGAGATGCGCAACCGCTATCGTGCCCTCATGGCTATGTCGCTCTATGGCGAGGCGGCTTACTATAAGTTGTCGCTGCCGTTTGACACCGAAATCCAGCAGGCCCTGAAGGCCCGTGTCAAACTTACGGCTGATTGAGACAGGACCCCTTTATGATTAATTTTGAATAAACATTTTGTATAGAATAAACAACATTAACTTTTATGAGACGCATTGCCTTAATCTTCAACCTCATTATGCTGCTCTCAGCCGGTAGCCTTTCGGCTCAGAAAACCACTCTCAGCGGTACCCTTAAGGGTGTCCCTGACGGCTATCATGCTATTGTCAGTAAGGTGGTGGGCGACAAGTTTGTGCCTGTTGATACCCTCCAACTGAATAAAAAGAATGCCTTCAAGGTTTCGCTTGACATTACCGAGCCAACCCTTTTTTTCCTCCATATTGACAATGGCGACGGCAATATGTGTCACCTGATGATGGAGCCCAAAGATCGTGTGCAAGCCGACTTTGAATATCTTGCCGACAAGCACGTCTATAAGATTACCAACTGCAAGGGCTCTGGCAACATCGAACTTTACGGCCAGTTCAACGACATCTTGATGGGTGCTACCAATCAAGATGCGATTGCTCAGGCTCCCGCACGCATAGAAGAGCTAATCAGGCAGAACAAAGAGAAACTTATGGCATCTTTTTTGGTCACTTTCTTCGAGCAGGACTTTGACAACCATGTGATGCTGTACAAAGAGGTGCGGGACGCATTGGCACCTAAGTATGCCGAAAATCCCTATGTAAAGCATCTCACCGAACGCCTCAAGGGAGTCTTGGCACCAGGGATGGAGGCTCCTGAAATTGCCATGAGCGACCCCGAAGGGGTCACCCGTCGTCTCAGCGACCTGCGTGGTAAGGTGGTGCTTATCGACTTTTGGGCATCATGGTGCAGCCCTTGCCGTCGCGAGAACCCCAATGTGGTGAAGCTCTACAACAAGTATAAGGACCAGGGATTTGAGATTTTTAGCGTCTCGCTTGATAAGGACGGCAACGCTTGGCGCAAAGCCATTAAGGATGACGGCTTGGCATGGCCCAACCATGTCAGCGACTTGAAACAGTGGCAGTCGGCAGCAGGCAGAACTTATGGCATTATGTCCATCCCCGCCACGGTGCTGGTTGACCGCGAAGGCAAGATTATTGCCCGTAATCTGCGTGGAGCCGAACTGGAGAAGCAGTTGCAAGAGATTTTCAAGTAGGATGATGGAGGCTTTTTAGCAGGGCGCTTCCTGCTCCTTGCTTTGCCTGATGCCACATCACTATTAAGAATTCACTTTTTTAAGAAATAATATATACGTATGATTACAACAGATATGATAAAAATGGCCTTGAGCCATGTGGATGACCCCGACCTCGGCCGCAACCTGATAGAGTTGGGCATGATTGAGAATATAGCCATTGATGGCAAGAAGGTCTCTTTTGACCTGGTGCTGACCACCGCGGGATGCCCCATGAAGAAACGCATGAGCGACGACTGCGTGGAGGCTATCCACGAGTTTGTCGACCACGAGGCCGAGGTGACTGTGAACCTGACTACTCACGAGGTGCCACAACCCGACCCGCATGACCTGATGCCGGGCGTGAAGAACTGCATCGTAGTGGCTTCTGGCAAAGGCGGTGTGGGTAAGAGCACCGTGGCCGTCAATCTGGCCATATCGTTGGCCAAGACGGGTGCCAGCGTGGGCCTGATTGATGCCGATATCTACGGCCCTTCTATCCCCATTATGTTCAATGTGAGTGGCGAGGATGTTTATGGCAAGAATATCGCGGGCAAGACCTATATGACTCCTATTGAGCGTTATGGCATCAAGTTGATGTCGATAGGTTTCCTGGTGGACCCCGACAAGGCGCTGGCATGGCGCGGACCGATGGCCTCCAACGCCCTCAAGCAGTTGGCAACAGAGACTTGGTGGGATGAAATTGACTACTTGGTGGTGGACATGCCTCCCGGAACAGGCGATGTGCAGCTCTCGCTGGCTCAGACTCTCCCCGTGAATGGTGCCATCATCGTCAGCACCCCGCAGCAGGTGGCACTGGCCGACGTGGTGCGCGGTGTGGAACTCTTCAGCAATCCTGCCATCAACATCCCGGTGCTGGGTTTTGTGGAGAATATGGCCTATTTCACTCCCGCTGAGTTGCCCAACAATAAGTACTATATCTTTGGCAAAGAGGGTTGTAAACGCCTTGCCGAGGAAATGAATGTGCCCTTGCTGGGTGAAATACCATTGGTGCAGAGCATCGCCGAGAGTGGCGACAGTGGTCGTCCTATCGCGCTCCTCTCAGAGGAAGAGACCCCCGAGAGCCGTGCCTTCATGGAGTTGGCCAACAACACCATCCGCGAGATATGCAAAGTCAACAGCAAAAGTGAATAATTAGTAACCCTAAGTGCATTAGATTATGACCGACCAAGAGAAATCTGTCATTGAGGTTCGCGTGAAGAACGCCCTCAATCAAATCCGCCCCTACCTCCAACAGGACGGAGGCGACGTAGAGTATGTCGACATGACCAACGAGGGTGTTGTCATGGTGCGCCTTACCGGCCATTGTGGCTCATGCCCCCACGCCATGCAGACCCTCAAACAGGGTATTGAAACCTCCTTAAAGCGCGTCATCCCAGAGGTCAAGTCTGTTGAAAAAATTTAATCAATATGATTTACACTAAAACAGGAGACAAAGGCACTACCTCGCTGGTGGGTGGAACACGGGTGCTCAAATGCGACGACCGAGTGGAAGCCTACGGCACGGTGGACGAACTTAACTCACATGTGGGACTTCTGGCAGAGCAGATTCGTCAGGAGGACGCTGTGTATTATGATTTTCTCAAGAAGGTGCAGCACAACCTTTTCATTGTTCAAACGCTCTTGGCTACGGAGAAAGAGCTGCCCTATGAGCTGCCAAAACTGGCCTCCGACGCGGTGAGCGAAGTGGAGGCGGCAATAGACAGCCTACAGGAAACTTTGCCTAAATTCCGCCATTTTATCATACCGGGTGGAAATGTGGCCTCTGCCCAGTGTCATGTTTGCAGGACGGTGTGTCGTCGTGCCGAACGCTGCATCGTTCGTTTGGCACAGGAGCACCCTGTGGCAGAAGACGTTAGTTGTTACGTCAATCGCCTCTCCGATTTCTTCTTTGTCCTTTCACGCCATTTGGTTGTTTCGAAGGGTCAGGAGGAGTCGTTTTTTGAGTAGAGAAAACTTGTCGTTCTGAAAAAAGACATAGGTTATCGGGTCCCTCGGTAGCCTATGTTTTTCTTTGATAAATAGCTGGCTATTATTTGATTGGTCACATACGGCATATAATTTTTTATAAATGGTTTGTATTATTCGGGAAAAAGTGTATTTTTGCAAAAAAATTAAAAGTAGTATATGAATTTTTAGGTGCTTATAAGATAACGAAATAGATGTGATACGTCTTGAGAAAAAGACACCTAAAAAACAAAAAAAAACAACTGTTATCATGTATTGGACACTTGAATTGGCAACAAAGTTAGAGGATGCTCCGTGGCCCGCCACAAAAGATGAGTTGATTGATTATGCCCAACGCACAGGAGCGCCAATGGAGGTAATAGAAAACCTGATGGAGATTGAGGACGAGGGCGACGCATACGACAGCATCGAGGACCTTTGGCCCGACTATCCCACCAAGGAGGACTTCTTCTTCGAAGAAGATGAATACTAAGCTAACATGAAAATTTCGGTCATCGGCTCGGGCAATGTGGCAACCCACTTTGCGAGGGCCATGTATCAACGTGGTCACTCAATTGACCAAGTTTGGTCGCGTAGTCTTGCACATGCCCAACTGTTAGCCGACAAGGTTGAGGCGGAACCTATCAACGATTTTTCCCAGTTACGCCTGCAGTCAGCAGTCTTTATTATGGCTATCAGCGATGACGCCCTTCACGAGGTTGCACCGATTCTTCATCTTGGCGATGCGCTGGTGTTACACACTTCGGGTGCCACCTCTATCGAGGTGCTTCATTCCACCAGTAGTCGCTATGGTGTCCTCTGGTCACCACAGACTTTCATCCGCGATGTCGCCCTCAACTATAGCGAGCTGCCTTTCTGCATAGAGGGTAACACGCTTCAGACCGAAAACGACATTGAAGAACTCATAGGTGGGGTATCTGACCATATCTATCACACGAACCAGGAGCAGCGACGTTATCTGCACCTCACCGCTGTGATGGTGAACAATTTCACCAATTGCCTCTATGGCATGGCACAACAACTATGCGATGAGCACGGTGTTCCATTTGAGATTCTTTATCCTATTATCACCACTACTGCCCAGAAGGTGCAGCTGGGTGATGTGCGCTATCAAATGACCGGTCCTGCCATCCGCAAGGACGAGAAAACGTTGGATGCCCACCGTGCCCTCCTTGCCGACGACCCCCAATTACTGAAACTCTACAACGAGCTCACCCACTTGATTCAGAACCGCATGGAGGTAAAATGATTGACACCCATTGCCATTTATATGATGAAGCTTTCGACGACGACCGCAATGTCGCCGTGGAAAGAGCTGTTGCAGCAGGTGTAGACTTGATGCTTCTGCCCGGGATTGACAGCCAGAGCCATGCTGCTCAAGAGGCACTGGAGGATGCGTTTCCTCAGCATTTCCGCCAGATGATGGGGCTCCACCCCACTTCTGTCACCGCTGACTTCGAGGCAGAGCTCTCCATTGTGGAACAAAAACTTTTCCATTCGGGACATCCTTATGTGGGGGTGGGGGAGATAGGCCTTGACCTTTATTGGGATAAGACTTTCCTCGAAGAACAGAAGGAGGTGTTGCGGCGACAAATGCGCTGGGCACGCCAGCTGGATCTGCCTGTTTGCCTGCATGTGCGCAAGGCCTACAACGAGCTTTTCGGACTGTTGCGCGACCTAAATTACGGTTCCTTTAGAGGCGTGATGCACTGCTTTGGTGGCAGCGTGCAGGAGGCTCTCAAGGCAGTCGAAATGGGATTCTATATCGGTGTGGGAGGTGTGGTCACCTTCAAGAATGCCACTCTGGCTGAGGTGGCTGCTAAGGTGCCATTGGAACGCATTGTATTGGAAACAGACGCTCCTTATCTCTCCCCCGTCCCCTATCGGGGCAAGCGCAACGAGAGCGCCTATATCCCCATTATCGCTTCCAAGATAGCCGAGTTGCGCGGTGTAAGTATGGACGAGGTAGCTGAGGTCACCACCTTTGCTGCCAATACTCTTTTTAGGCTTGACCGCTAAGGTATTATTCTTTGGGTAGTATTGTTGTCAGTAACTATCAGAAAGCCCAACCTATCTTGAGCCCCATGGTGGCGAAGCCGATATAGGCGGCACTGCTGCCCGGGAAGTCAGCGGGGTGGATGGGACCACTAATGTAGAGTGGGAGATTGTAGCCCATGAAAGGGGCAATCACAAAGCCTTGCTTGGAGACGAACTGATAGCCTAAGATGAAGGCTAAGAAGAGGTCGTTCTCGTGGAAAGTGTAATGCTGTGTGATGATGTCCCAGCCGTTGTTGCCGACATAGACATCGTAGCTGCTCCATTGATGAACGTAGGTGAGACGCGTTTTGAGAAAGAAACTATTGTAGGGGATTCCCCCTGCCAGCGCTATCTTCTTATTGACTTTGCCAAGAGGTAGATAGAATTTATATCCCGCAGTGGCTACAATGCCAGGTCGTGTGGGTGCACCAAACACCCCACCTCTATATTTTTTCCAATAGAATCCTTGTGCACCTAATTCCAACTCTATCGACGAACGCCATGGCATGGCATGTTCATAGGTGGCGAGAAATGCTCCTCCAAACAGAATAGGGAGTGGACTGGTAGTGACAGCGTGTCTCTTTAGTAACAAGGTGTCTTGTTCTTGGGCCTTGAGTTGGGTGGCCGATAGTAAAAAGATGAGGATGATTATGACGAACTTTTTCATGGCTGCTGAAGTTTTATTTATACATAAGGTAGTAGGGACGACCGATATAGAGTAGGAGGTCTCTGTAGTTGGAATGGTAGAAGCCAGAGAAGAGTGTGTCTTGCTTGTAGAGGATGAGGAAAGGAGCGAATTCAAATTTAAATTTCTCGTCGTTGGCATCAATGAGGTGGTTGACATCAATGTTCCAGAAAGAGAAGCCGAATCGCCCTTGGGCATCGGTAAGACAATGTCCGATACTGTCGATAATGATGATGCTTTGGGTGGAGTCTGTGTATGCCAACTGGTGCCTATAGTTGCAAAACCACAGCGTGTCGTTGGCCACAGGAGTGGTAAGGGTGCTGTCGGTGTAGAGCGTGCCGGTAATCTGGGTGGTGTATTCGGACTCTTCGCAGGCACATAGTAGCAGGCTTAGGACGAAAATAAGTAGGTATGTACGTTTCATAATAATGTTTTTTATTCAATAAACGAACAAATGGGGTAAAATATTCGTGGGATAAAAAAAACTTGCTGTGACCCAATGGTAACGGCAAGTTTTTTTATCATCTACTTTGACTGGCTAATTCTGTGAGAATTCTTTGATGCGTTGCTCTTCGCTGCGACGGCAGACGAGGATTTGTCCGCCTTTTTCGGAGACGATGTAGCTGTCCAATCCTTGCAGGACGACTTTCTTGGCATCCTCGGCATGCACAACGCAGTTGTTGCATTCATAGAGGTGGATGTTGCCTACCACGCCGTTGCCATTGTTGTCGTGACTGAGCTTGTCGTGCAGAGAGGCCCAGTTGCCGAGGTCGCTCCAGCCAAAGTCGGCAGGATGGGTGAAAACCTTGCCCTCTGCAGCGGCAGGCTCCATGACGGCATAGTCGATGGAGATTTTCTCACAGTTGGGGAAGATGGTCTGCACGTCTGCATCGCTCTTCATATTGTTCATGTCGTTGGCCAGGTTGGGCTTGTATGTCTCAATGGCATTGGTGATGGTGGCGACATTCCACACAAAGATGCCGGCATTCCAAAGGTAACCTCCATCGGCAAGATATTGCTCGGCGGTCTCGAGGTTGGGTTTCTCCTTGAACGCTTCAACGGGAAGGATCTCGCCCTCGGCTTTCTTTGTAGGATGGCATTTGATGTAGCCGTAACCAGTCTCTGGTCGGCTGGGCTTGATGCCGATGGTTACGATGGCATTGCTTTGGGCGGTAAAGGCCAGGGCATTGTTGATGACACGGCGGAATTCTTCAGGATTCATGACCACGGCGTCGGCGGGTGTGACCACCACGTTGGCGTTGGGGTCTTCCTGGCGGATGCGCCAGCAAGCCCATGCAATGCAGGGGGCGGTGTTGCGTGCGGCAGGCTCTGCTAGGATATGCGAAGGTGGCATGTCGGGGAGCTGTTGGCGTACGATATCTACATAGGCGGCATTGGTAACCACCCAGAAAATGGACATGGGACACACTCCTTTGAAGCGGTCGACAGTGAGCTGTATGAGGGTGCGGCCACAACCCAGAATATCGATAAACTGTTTTGGGAATTCAGGGGTGCTGAGCGGCCAGAATCGGCTCCCGATACCGCCGGCCATGATGACTACTTGGTTGTTCATAGTGTATGTTTTTGTGGGGGTTAGGGGAATACTTAGTCGCGGTAGCCGATAACGTGGCGGACTTCCTGAAGGGTCTTGTGGGCACTTTCGTGCGCTTTCTCTTTGCCCTGGTCCAGCACGCGGCGCAGGCGGGCATCGTCGGCCTGATATTCGATAATGCGCTGGCGGATAGGCTCAACAAATGCCACCATATCTTCTGCCAGCTGTTTTTTCAGGTCGCCGTAGCGTATCTGGCAGCGGTTATACAGGTCGTCGAAATACTCCACGGTCTCTTCGGTCGAAACCACGCGCAGCAGTTGGAAGAGGTTCTCAATCTCTTCAGGTTTCTTCTGGTTCATCTCGGTGGGGCCGCTGTCGCTTTTGGCCTTCATTATCTTCTTGCGTATCACCGCGGGTTCGTCGGTGAGGAAGATAGTGCTTGCCTCACCTTCGCTTTTGCCCATCTTGCCCGCACCATTGAGGGCAGGAATCTTCACCAGTCCGTTGGCCGATCCTATGGCCTGCGGCAGAGGAAATACCTCTGAGTGATACATGTTGTTAAACCTTTGTGCAAAGGTGCGTGTCATCTCCAAGTGTTGCTCTTGGTCTTTACCCACAGGCACACGGGTGGCCTTGTGGATAAGGATGTCGGCAGCCATGAGGGTGGGGTAGGTCAGCAGACCGGCATTGACGTTGTTAGGATTTTGACGCACCTTGTCTTTGAATGAGGTGACGCGTTCCAGTTCGCCAAGATAGGCGTTCATATTGAAGAAGAGGTAGAGCTCTATGGTTTCAGGGAGGTCGCTTTGCAGATAGATCGTCGCTTTGTCAGGGTCGAGGCCAGCAGCCAGGTAGGCTGCCATTATCTTGCTGGCATCACCGTAGATGCTGCCAGGGGTAGGGTGGGTGGTTAGAGAGTGGTAGTCGGCAATGAAAAAGTAGCAGTCGTGCTCGTCCTGCATGCGGACGAAATTGCGGAGGGCACCGAAGTAGTTGCCCAAATGGAGATTGCCTGTGGGACGAATGCCGCTGCAGACGATTTCTCGCTTGATGATATCTGTCATAGTCAGTTGCGTTTGTTATGTCTGGTATTGAACAGGGACTATAGAATCCCTCGTTTTCAAATAAAATGCAAAGGTACGAAAAAAATATAGATAATCAATAAAAATAGATACAAAAAAATAAGGTCGACTGAGTCGACCTTATTTTTTGTTCGTTTGCGTCGTGATTATTCAGCAACAGCCTCAACAGCCTCTTCGGCAACAGCCTCAACGGCCTCAGCAGCCATGCTGTCAACGGGGGTCTCTTCAACCATCTCTTCAACGGCGGGAGTGTCAATAACGGTCTCCTCAGCAGGAGTGTTGTTGCAAGCTGCGAAAGCGAACATGCCAGCGACAGCCATAAGGAACATTACTTTTTTCATTTCTCTAATTTTTTTTTAAAGTTATCTATACTAGGTTATTAATACTTCTTTTTTTATTTTGTTCGTCCCTTGTTTGGTTCGAAATCGGATGCAAAAGTAATATATTTTCTACGACTAAAGAGAAAAAAAATGTCAAAAAAACTTAACGCGTTCACAAAATGTTAAAATTCAAAATGTTAAAAACGCAACTTTTTTGACATTCTCTCTAGTTTTCCCCCTGAAATTCAGTATTTTTAGTCGGGAAATTGTAGAATTTCATGCTCTTTTTGTACCATTTTTAGGGCAGAGGAACCAGACCATTGAAGCCCATGAAGGCCATGGCAAGGATGCCGGCGGTAACCAGCGCAATAGGAACGCCTTTCATGCCCTTGGGGACACCGGTGAGCTCCATCTGCTCGCGCAAACCGGCGAAGATGACAATGGCCAAGGCAAAGCCCACGGCTATGCTGGCGGCATAGATGACGCTCTCGAGAAGGTTCATGTTCTTTTGGACGACCAGGATGGCCACACCGAGGACGGCACAGTTGGTGGTGATTAGGGGCAGGAAGACACCCAGCGTCTGATAGAGTGCCGGGGCAATCTTCTTGAGGACGATTTCAACCATCTGGACAAGGCCGGCGATGACCAGAATGTAAGCAATGGTTTGGAGATATCCTAAGTTGAAGGGAATGAGCACGTAGGTGTATATCAACCATGTTACCAAAGTGGCAAGCAACATGACGAAGAAAACTGCGCCACTCATGCCGATAGAACTCTTCACATCTTTGGAAACGCCCAAGAAGGGGCAGATGCCGAGGAACTGTGCCAGGACTACGTTGTTGACGAAGATGGCACCTATAATCAGAGCAAAAATATTGATACCCATGATATTATTATTTAATTTGTAGTGTTTTTTACTCGTTTATTCAAACTGCAAATATACATAAAAATTTCGGATTACATCAAAGACAGATAAAAATATTTTGATAGGTAGTCAGCGACAGACCCAATGTAAGCCGCATTTTTTGTCCTTTTTGCTTTGTGGGGATGTCTAGTATAAGTTTTTGTAGAGTGATATTTCTCACCCTTGCAGATGTGGAAGTTGAGTTGCTTCTGCTGGAGTCTTTTTCTGGGCTTTTGTTGCCTGCTGAAAACCTGTTTGATTATTACAAGGTTTGCAAAATCCAACTTCGTGCTTACTCTGGATATAGACACCCTTACCGATATTTCGAGATACCGACAGCAAGGTTATTTTATTGATAGGGGTGACAAACCACCATACCCCATGGTGAGTACATCTGTGTGGGATATCTTATGGGTTTTACTTCGCTATCCCGAACGGCTGTTATGGACGGACTTGTAACACGTCGCCGTGGTCCTCCACTATCTGACGGTAGAACCAATCGGGGTAAGGGGGTTGGCTTGGGAATTTCACCACGCCTGTGGGCGTTGTGGCGATGTTGCCCTCGGGGGTGAGTTGCTTGATGTTCCCGTCGATGTAGCGCATCAGCAGTTGCTGGTCGAGGCGGTTCCAGATGTCCATCATCTCTTTGGCCACTTGGTGGCTGAAGGCGGTAAGCTCAGCAATGGAGGCGTATGCGCCCAGGTGGTCGACACGTTTGATAAAGTACTCCTCAGCTGATTTCTGGTGGGTGCGCACATCCTGAATCATGGCATCATAGCGGAGATAGCAGAAATTGCTCACTCGGTTGAACAGCCAGAAGGCGGCCGTGGGTGAGTATTGACTCATGGAGCCGTTGCCTTCGCGGAAGCAAAGAGGAACGCTGTCGATGCAGCAGAACATGGGGCAGTAGCAGGTGCTGTAGGTGTCGTCGACACCAAACCAGATGATGCCGCCCACGGGGTTTGGTAGCCAGTCACGGCTTTGGGCAACAAAGCTGAAGCCAGTTTGTTGGGTGGAGATGGCACGCTCGTGGATATATTCTTTGCCGTCCACCTTGAAATCCATTGGGCGCCAGCGGTAGGGACAATGGAAGGGGCCGGCCCCCACATCCTGGGTCATGTCCATGGGTGTGCCTTCAAAATGGTCGCGCATCAACTCCATCACTTCATGCACACCGATTTTGTGGTCGGGCATTATCCACAGGGGAAGTCGTTCAGCCTTAGGGTCGCCCATGGCAAAGGCCTCATAGCGTTTCATGTCGGGAGCCACGCGGTTGAAAAAAGCATAGACGCGGGCCTCGCAAGCACGGAGGCCGGAGAAGGTGAGGGGGTTGTATGTGTCGGCATAGCTGAAGTCGGCATCGGTGTGCTTGGGCTTACCTGCATAGGCGGCATAGCCGTGTTTTTGGGCAAAAGTGATGACATCCTCGCTGTATACGCATTCTACCTCGGGTTCGTTGATATAATCCAGGTGCTTGCTGCTGATTGCCTTGTGCAGGCCTTTGCCCCGAGTTTTCTTAAACTTGCCACTTTCTTGTGGGAAGGTGGTGATACGGGCTTGGTTGGCATGGGCGCACACATAACCTTCCGGCACACGGCGGGCCACCCACACCGCTCCTTTCTCTTCGCCCTTGCTGGTGATTTCGAAGATCCACACCTCGTTGGGGTCGCAAAGCGAAAAAGACTCGCCACCGTCGGCATAGCCGTAGGTGGCCACCAGATCAGCCATGACTCGGATGGCCTCGCGGCAGTTCTTGGCACGCTGGAGGGTGACATAGATGAGGTTGCCGTAGTCGATGCCCGTGGCGTTGCCTTTGGAGAGGGGGTCAATGCCGCCCCAAGTGGTTTCGCCCATGGAGAACTGATGTTCGTTGATAAATCCCACCACGCGGTATGTGTAGGGTGCTTGGGCAATGTCTATCTGATGCTTGAGGCTGCCGTAATTGTAAAGACTCAGTATCTCACCCAGTTGGTGGGCACCGCCCGCATGGTAGCGCAGCTGGCCATAGCGGGTGTGGGAGTCGGCGGCATAGGTAATCATGGTGCTGCCGTCGGTGGTGCTGCCTTTCGAAAGAAGAAAATTAGTGCAGGCAAATCCGGCAGAGTGCTGCAGGCAGAACAGCACAAGCAAACAAACAGAGAGGAATCGATTTTTCATTGGTATTATTAATATATATTGTTTCTATAATAATTATTTTAATTGCCAAAGAAGCCGTGGCATCGGTAAGCATAATCTTTGAGAATGCAAAGATACACATTTTTTTCCACAAAAAAGCTTTCACTCTTTGCATTCCATAAAAAAGTTGTATCTTTGCAACCTCAAAAAATAGGGAAGAAAATGGAACTGAAAGAATCATTAAAGAATTTGGTTTTCGACAAAAGTGCCCTCAAACAGCAGGTTGCTGTTGCCACGAGAGAGACTTTCGAACTATTCCGCAACACCACCCGAGAGCTCATTGCCGCCTTTCAGGAAGTCAACAAAAGGGAGGGTCGTAACGTCCTGTTTGAATTTACCGACCGAGGTGACTTTGAGTTCGAGGTGAAATTCGCCGGCGATGTGTTGGTGTTTGCCATGCACACCAACGTGTTCGAGTTCTCCCGCGACCACCAGGTGATGAAGTCACAGTATATCCGCGAAGACTCCAAACGCTCCTATTGTGGCGTAATTCGCATCTATAACTTTCTGGCCGACTCCTTTATCTACCAGCGCGACCAAGACCTTGGTTATATGATTGGAAGAGTGTTTGTTAACTACGAGAAACACTACTTTATTGAAGGTAAGCGTGAGTTGGGTATGTTATACAATAATTTCAATATCGCTCTGATTAACAGCGAGTCAGTACAAAGTATAGTGGAAAGTGCTATTGAGTATACCACAAATTTTGATTTATTAACACCTCCTTACGATGAAGTGAAGCTGGTTTCAGTAGGTGAGATGAGGTCCGATTTTGATAAAAAATCATTGGCCACAGGTAAGCGCTTAGGATTTCGTTTTCAGGCAGATACAGACTAAATGGTATACATGTTCACATTTTTTAGTGAAAAAATATTTTGCCAATTCAAAAAAAGTTGGTAATTTTGCACCCGCTTTTGAGAGACAAAAGAGCAAAAATGGTCCGTTCGTCTAGCTGGCCCAGGACGTAAGATTTTCATTCTTAAAATCGCGGGTTCGAATCCCGCACGGACTACAACTAAATAATGATTAATAAAGATTATGGCACATCACAAGTCTGCAAAAAAAAGAATCCGTTCTAACGAAAAAAGAAGAGTTGAGAATCGTTACTATGCCAAGACCATGCGCAACGCTCTGCGTGATTTCCGCGCACTTGAGGACAAGAACGTCGCTACCGAGAGACTGCCCAAGATGGTTTCCATCATCGACAAGCTGGCCAAACGTTCCATCATCCACAAGAACAAGGCCGCTAACCTGAAATCTAAACTGATGAAGAAGGTCAACGCAATGTAATTTGATTCCATAGGATACTAAAAAGCCGAGGCAATAAAGTCTCGGCTTTTTTGCTATATTCTTCTCGCCATTGTTCGGGTTGGCCGCCTCCCTTTGGTGTGGGGCGAATGGCTCCCTTACAGTTGCTGTAGCGTTTGCTGGTTTCTAGTACGTTATTATCTTATAACAGCTTGTTAATCAGCATTATGACATTGTTTATCGGGCAAATGTTGATAACTCATTTTTGCCTATACAAAAACTTATATGTAATTTAGCATTCTCAAAAATAAGAAGCCCATCGCGGTAATTAATTATATAATACAAAATTAGAAAGGAAAGCACCTATGTCATCTGAGATGTTTTTAGATTTTGGTGATGATAATCAGCATCTTAAGCCTAAGGAGTATACCCAGTACCAGCCTAAGGAGATTATGGAATCTTCCATCGCATACTTTGGTGGCGACGAACTTGCCGCCAATGTGTGGATGAACAAGTACGCACTTCGCGAGGACGACAAGATCTATGAACTGAACCCCGACATGATGCACCACCGTCTCGCTGCCGAGTTTGCCCGCATAGAGCAAAACTACCCCAACCCAATGTCGGAGGAGACGATCTATGAGCTCCTGAAGGATTTTAAATACATCATTCCTCAAGGCAGTCCCATGTCGGGCATCGGCAATAACTTCCAGGTGGTCTCCCTTTCCAATTGTTTTGTTATAGGCAACAACGGCCCCAGCGACTCCTATGGCGGAATTATGAAGATTGACCAGGAGCAGGTGCAGCTGATGAAGCGCCGTGGTGGCGTGGGTCATGACCTTTCGCACATCCGTCCCGCTGGTAGCCCTGTCAAGAACAGCGCCCTCACCTCTACCGGTATCGTTCCTTTCATGGAGCGTTACAGCAATACCACCCGTGAGGTGGCTCAAGGTGGCCGACGTGGTGCCCTTATGCTGACCATCAATGTCAAGCATCCCAATGCCGAACAGTTTATCGATGCCAAACTCGAGCAAGGTAAGATTACGGGTGCCAATATTTCCGTCAAGATTACCGACGAGTTCATGGAATGTGTGCGCAGCGGCAAGCCCTTTGTGCAGCAATATCCCATTGATTCACCCACTCCCTCCTTCACTCAGGAAATCGATGCCCGCGCCCTTTGGAACAAAATCATCCACAACGCATGGGCCTCGGCCGAACCCGGCGTGATGTTCTGGGACACCATCATTCGTGAGAGCGTGCCTGACTGTTATGCAGACTTCGGTTATCGCACCGTCTCCACGAATCCTTGTGGTGAAATACCTCTCTGTCCTTATGATAGTTGCCGACTGATTGCCTGCAACCTCTTTAGTTACGTCAAGAACCCCTTCACCCCCAAGGCCTCTTTTGATTTCGACCTCTTCCGCGACCATATCATGAAAGGTCAGCGTCTGATGGACGATTTGATTGACTTGGAGCTGGAGAAAGTCAACCAGATTCTCACCAAGATTGATAACGACCCCGAAAGCGAGGACATCAAGAGTGTGGAGCGCAACCTGTGGCTCAACATCAAGATGAAGTGTCTGGAAGGCCGCCGCACCGGTTTCGGCATTACTGCCGAGGGTGATATGTTGGCCGCTATGGGTCTCCGCTATGGTAGCGACGAGGCCACCGAGTTCTCCGTGAGTGTCCACCGCGCTTTGGCTTGTGCTGCTTACGGCTCTTCGGTCATTATGGCCAAGGAGCGTGGCAGTTTCCCGCTCTACGATGCCAACCGCGAGAAACTGAACCCCTTCATCCAGCGACTAGCCGAGGCCGACCCCGAGATGTATGCCCAGATGGTCCAGTACGGCCGCCGCAACATCGCGCTGCTCACCATCGCCCCCACTGGCACTGTCAGCATTTGCACCCAGACCACTTCGGGCATCGAGCCAGTCTTCCTGGTCAGCTACAAACGTCGCAAGAAAATCAACCCCAACGACAAGGATTCTTCCAAACACAAAATCATCAAGGACGAGAGCGGCGACTACTTCGAGGAATACAACGTGCTGCATCCCAAGTTTGTCGATTGGCTGAAAATCAACAAGGGATACACCATGGAACAAATCAATGCGCTCGACGACAACGAACTTGACGCATTGGTTAAGCAGTCGCCCTACTTTAAGGCCACTTCTGCCGACATCGACTGGGTGAACAAGGTCAAGATGCAGGGTGCCATCCAGAAATGGGTGGACCATTCTATCAGCGTCACCGTCAACATCCCCAAGGAAACTACCGAGGAAATAGTAAGCACCATCTACATGACCGCGTGGGAGTCTGGCTGCAAGGGCTGCACCATCTACCGCGAAGGCTCGCGCAACGGTGTCCTCGTCTCCAAGAGCGAGGCCTGCAAGGACGATGCCCAGTTTGCCGAGCGCAAGGCCCCCAAGCGTCCCAAGAAATTGGAGGCCGAAGTCATCCGCTTCCGCAACGACCGTGAAGACTGGATTGCCGTGGTAGGTATGTTCGAGGGCCGTCCCTACGAGATTTTCACGGGTAAGGCCGACAACTTTGTGCTGCCCAAGTGGGTCGAGAAAGGCTACGTCATCCGTGTCAAGGAACCGGGGCAGGAGCATGCACGCTATGACTTCCAGTTCCTCGACCAGGACGGCTACCATGTCACCATCGAGGGTCTCTCCCGTATGTTCAATAAAGAATATTGGAACTATGCCAAACTCATCAGCGGCATCCTTCGTCACGGCATGCCTATCCCCAATGTGGTTGACCTTATTGGCAAACTGACCTTCGATGTCGACAGCATCACCACTTGGTCCAACGGTGTTGCCCGCGCCCTCAAGCGTTTCATCAAGGATGGCACCGAGACGGGCGAGCTCTGTCCCGACTGTGGCTCCAAGATTATCTATACGGGTGGCTGCAAAAACTGCCCCAACTGCGGTTGGAGTAAATGCTCATAATCAAGGACATTACTTACATTTGATATCCAAAAAAGGCTCCGCTATTGGGGCCTTTTTATTATTATCCCATCTTTGATGGTGGTAAATGGCCACTCGTTGTTTTTTGAAACCATTCAACATCGGTTCCTGGTTGGTAGTTGGGTCTCATTTCCCCTTGTAACTTGATAAAAAACTGGCAAATACTTGCGAAGTTCTTGCTCGTGGAATGATGAAATAGCGAGAAGTAAGCGAGAAGAAGGTGAGATGAATGTGGGAAAGAGGAGGAGCTACCATAGAAGTACGTTTCCCTCGAGGTTATTTTTCCTGATATGGCTTGTCAGATTAAGGTGCTTAATTCTTAAAATAGTTTGTTTTTATGCAAAAAAATTTGCATAATTCCTAATTTGTTGTATTTTTGCACGGTTTAAAATATTTCAGATATGAAAGGTAATAGTACAAATTCAACAACCACGGCAGTAAGGAACAATAGCAATTGGTCCGACCTTTACAAGAAGGAGGACTGGCTGGCCGTTTGGATTGGTTTTATTGTGATTATTTTAGGTACTCTTGACGTATTGTTGGGTTGGGATTTCTTTGCAGCGTTGAAGTTTAAAACGTATGCCTTGTGGGAGACCCTTACCCCCGAGCAGCTCGAGAGTGGCAAGTATGCTTCGCTCGGTTCACAGCTAACGGGTGCTTTCTTTGGCAAGTTGGTACTAACAGGTGTCCTGCTGGCGGTGCTTTTCGGCATCGGAGCCAAGCTGATGGGTGAGAAACTGGGCAAGTTCATTCCCGCTTTCTTGGTACTCTACTTCATCGCCATCATTGTGCGCCTCATCAGTGCCGAGTATACGCTCAACCGTTATCTTGAGTGGGCATTCTGGGCCCTCTTTGTTGGTTTGCTTATCTCCAATACGCTTCGTGTGCCCGACTGGTTGAAGCCTGCTGTCAAGACCGAGTTTTACATTAAGACCGGTTTGGTCATCATGGGTTTCTCGGTGCTTTTCTCCAACATCGCCAAGTTTGGCCTTTACGGCCTTGGCATCGCTTGGATTGTCACCCCTATCGTCATCATCTTCATGTGGCAGCTGGGCACTCGTGTGTTAAAGATCGACAACAAGCCTTTGGTAATGACACTCTCTGCCGCCACCAGCGTCTGTGGCACCTCCGCCGCTATCGCCACCGGTGCCGCCTGCAAGGCTAAGAAGGAAGACCTCTCGTTGGCTGTCTCCATCTCCATCATCTTCACCATCCTCATGATGGTCTTCGAACCCATGATTATCCGCGCATGCGGCATGACTCCGCTGATGGGTGGCTCGCTCATTGGTGGCACAGTTGATAGCACAGGAGCCGTCGTTGTGGCCGGTACCGCCCTTGGCGAAGAGGCACAACAGGCCGCCGTCCTCGTCAAATCCATTCAGAACATCCTCATCGGCTTCATTGCTTTCTTTGTGGCAGTCTTTTTTGCCACCCGTGTTGACAACACCGAGAAACGCTCCGTGGGTGCCAGCGAGATTTGGGTTCGTTTCCCCAAATTTATCATTGGCTTCTTTGTGGCTTCTCTGGTGGCATCCTTCATTGTCAGCCCTGTCTTTGGTTCCGACCAGGTGGGTGCTATTAACAAGGTTCTCGACCAGTATAAGAACTGGGCCTTTGTCCTGGCTTTCACCAGCATCGGTCTCGACACTCACTTCAAGACCATCATCAAGCAGATGCATGGTGGCAAGGTCCTCTGGCTTTATATCATCGGTCAGGCCTTCAATATCTTGCTCACCTTGTTTGCTGTCTGGCTGCTCCTCTCGGGCGTTATCTTCCCCATACCCACTCTTACGGTTTAATTGATGAAAAAGCATGGTAGCAAGATAGTGCGTGTGGTCACCTGGTGCATGGGCATTGCGGTGATACTCTGTGCGCTCTATATTATGGCCAATGGGTTGGGGCTGGTGGACAGCCTTGATTTCGGTGCCGGTGCCTACTACTATGCCGACATACCTGCCTTTGAGCGTTTTGACCACAAGAATGCCTATCGGTCGTCTGTCCCCATGTGGGTGTGCATCGTCCTCTTTTTGGCATGGGGTTGGCTGATGTACCGCCTCTGGGTGTGGCTTGAGCAGCGCAACCAACGCCACGACCAGCAGTCCAATCAGAACACTACTGGCAAGAAATAAAAACAACATCGCTATTACAAAGGGCTGTAAGTGTGAAGTACTTACAGCCCTTTAGCTTTTTTCAAGCGATGGCTACAGACAATAAAAACCTACCCATTGCGTTACTTATAAAACCTATTATGCTATTTTGACTATGGATAAAGGTGAATTGAAGGAACGACCCAATTGTTTGTTTCAACCCGATTCTTGGGTGAATTTCGATGACTATGTTTCAAAGGTCATAGCTGTGTGTCCATGCTATTACGAGCCCTTCCACAGCTTGGTACTTGATGGTCAAGTGCGTTGTGGTAGTCGCCGCTACCGTCAGATTGTGATGCGCGACCTTTTCAACGACGCGGGACGACAGCTGGCAGGAGTGCCGTATATGAAGTATCTGGAGCATGTGCAAGAGTATATTCATCCCGCCACCCAGTACGACCTTCTTCGGATTGACCGGTTCCAGCAGAAACATCCTGCAGAATATAACCGTTGGATGGAGCGCGACACCACTTGTGAGGAGAAGGTTTTTGTGGGATTTGACTGTGCTCCTGACAAACAAAAAAGTATGATGGCTTCTCTCCGCAAACTATCCCGCACCTTGCCGTCAACTTTCACCTATCATGAGTTGGAATCCTTTGTCCGCCAAGGAGGTGTGTCACTTCAGTCTTGTTGTGATGAGTATGCCAGTCGCTATGACAATTATGTCAGTTTTGCCCTTACCTATCATGTCGGTGAGATGCGAGGACGTAAACAGTTGTTCCGTGGTATCAGGGATTTCGACTACCGTAACCAACTTGAGGAACAGCAACTGTTGAACGACCCATCGTGTTGGTTCAATTTCGAACACCTGTTTCTTTTCGTTGCTCGCAATGTGAAAGAATATCTGAAGGACCACCCTTCCCACCCTTTACAAAGCCTCTTCGACCAGATGAAGCCGGCATTTATGGCTTTGGTTGACAGTAAACAGAAGTCCAACCCCTTGGCAGCCGCCTACTTCCGTTGGGTGCCAAAGCGTATGTTCAGCCGTTCAGAGGCGTGGCAGTTGGCAGCCGACTATCTCGACACCCTTTCCGCGCAATATCCCACCGCCCCGCTGGCCGCTCTTTTGCGCACACAGGAGTGGCAAAAGAAATATCAATTCGTCTACGACGCTTGCAGTTAATACTACCTTATCATAATTGAAACAAATGCTTATGACCGATTTCTACGTTAGCGAACCGATGGCCACCGTGCCTGAAAACTATAAGTCACCTGCCCAGCAGTCTATTTTTGAAACTCTAACTCGGTTGGATATACCTTTCTTGCGGGTTGATACGGGCGATGGCACCACCATGGAGGCCTGCATCCCCATTGGTGCCAAGTTGGAGAACCCCGTCATCAAGACCGTCTTTGTCACCAATCGCCAGCAAACGCTCTTTTGGCTCTATATCATGGCTCCCGACAAGCCTTTTGTCACCAAGGAATTCTGTGGTGCTCTGGGCATCCCGCGCGTCTCCTTCGCCTCAGAGGAGCACCTTGTCAGCATGATGGGCACACCCTATGGCGCCACCACCGTACTGGCCCTAATCAACGACAAGCAGCACCGCATCCAGCTGGTCATCGATAAGTCCATCGCCCAGTCGCAGTATATTTCTTGCACCGACGGTACCAACACCGGCTTTGTGCGCCTAAGCATGGCCGACCTCTTGGACAAATATCTCCACCACACAGGGCATAACCCTATGCTGATATAATGTAGTTGCTAGTTGATAGATTGGAGTTGATAGTTTAAAGTAGATAGTTCAGATACTACTATGTAAAAGTAAAAAATAAAGTAAAACGATGTTTTGTTTTGAGAGCGCGTTCCTCTGGGACGCATATTCTATGTGATTCTTCGTACACCACACGTTGTGCGGGGTTATTGAGAGTAAGTCCTTTCAGGACTTTATTGTTTTACGTTATTTTTTAATCATTGCTATACTACACGATGGCGTTGAATATTGGTACCAGCACAGCTGTAGCCACGCCCATTAGAGCAATGCAGAGTCCGCTGACGGCACCTTCCAGTGCCCCAATTTCGATGGCCCGGGCTGTGCCGATGCCATGCGAGGCACTGCCCATGGCGGCACCTACGGCTATGGGGTTCTTGACATGCAGCACTTTGAGGATAAGGGGTCCAAAGATGCCGCCAAAGAGTCCGCAGAGAGCCACCGAGATGGCGGTGATGGCGGTATTGCCACCGATGCCTTTGGCCACCTCCATGGCAATGGGCACCGTTACCGACTTGGGCTCCAGGGCCAGCAGAAATACCTCGTTCAGTTGGAACCATCGGCAGAGGAGATAGACGCTCACCACGCCCACGATACTGCCCACCACCACAGCACTGAGGATAGGTAGCAGGTACTCCTTGATGGTCATGCGTTGCTCGTACATGGTCAGCCCTAAGGCCACCACACTGGGTCCCAGCATAAAGCTAATCATGGAATTGCTTTGGATATAGTGCTGCGCCGGGATGTTGAAAATCAGCAGAAAGGCAATGATGATGGGTACGCTGATGAGCATGGGGTTGAGCAACATGAGTTTAGAGCGAGTTCGAATCCACACAGCCAGCAGATATACCCCGACGGTCAGTCCCAACATCACGGGGGTGCTTGTGAGCATTTCGTGTATCATTTTCCTTCTCCTTTCCGCTCTTTTTGACGTTGGAGGAAACGTACCCCTTCAACGGTGTAGCCCGTGGTTGCCATCACACAGATGGTGCTGAGCACAATTACTCCCAGCCATCCCAGCCAACTCATCTTGATAAATCCCCACAAATCCATTATACCCATCACGGCAGGGATGAAAAAGATGGTCATATTGCCCGTGAGGAAGTGTGCCACCTTCTCTATGCGACGGGGCTTGATGAAACCTGTGAGTAGTGCCACAAAAAGCAGCAGCATGCCCACTACGCTACCTGGAATAAAGTGGCCCATTAGTACCGACAGGCACTCGCCAGCGGCAAAAAAAGCCATGATAATGCCAAATCCTATGATTACATCCATTTCGTAAGATACTTGTTTTTAGTGTGTAATTTGTTTCCTCCCACTTTTTGTGGGAGTGCAAAGATACAAAAAATCCCGATTTGACTGCCATTTGCTTAGCCCCAGCTTTCAATTGCCCGCGCTCCCTTTTCTAAAACAAGAAAAACCAATATGTGTTAAAAAATATTAAATACAGCCCCTTTTTGTAACATTTCACCCCTTTTTGCAACTATTATTAGTGAGAAAAGAGAAATAATGACATACGGCAAAAAGATAGATTACTACCAGCAACTCCTCTCGCGCCATCGAGGTCTCATCTTCCGAGCTTGTCGCATTTATGGCAACGGCGACGTGGACTTTATGCGCGACCTCTTTCAAGAGGTTTCCATGGCCCTTTGGGAAAGCCTCGAGAACTTCCAGCACCGTAGTGAAGAGTCCACGTGGGTGTGGAATGTGGCACGGAAAACCGTCCTCTATCATCTAAGAAAGAAGAAAGTGGAAACCGCTGTTATCCAAACAGGACTAACAGATGAAATGCACGAAAAACCTGCTGAAGACGACACCGCCATTGAAGAACTCTACACTGCCATTGCCCAACTTGAAACCGACGACCAACTGCTGGTGACGCTTCGCCTTGATGGCAAAAGCTATAGCGAGATAGCCCTGCAGCTTGGCACCAACGAAGGAGCCCTCCGCACACGATACACCCGCATCGTGAAGCAGCTCAGAAAACTGATGGTAGCCTAATGAAAATGAACGTTTTCGATAAGCCGAGAGCAGAGGGCAAATCACGAAGTGTTTGCACTATGCCGAGGCGAGAAAACGTCTGTTGCGAAGAAACGAACGTTTTCGATAAGCCGAGAGCAGATGGCAAATCACGAAGTGTTTATACTATGCCGAGGCGAGAAAACGTCTGTTACGAAGAAACGAACCTTATTATGCACTATTTTAATCACCATAGACAATAACAACATGGAAGAAGATTATTTAAAAAAATATCAGGAGGCTTGGCAGCATGACGCTGACGAACTGCTCGACAAGGTGGCTCCGCCCATGGAGGAGCTGCTCTCCGCCGTGGAGCACCGCGAGCGGCAACGTCGTAGGCATCTCAAAGCCTTCATCAGTGGCATTGCCGCCATGATGCTGGTGGCGGTCACGCTGATTTTTACCAGCCATCCCGCTACCCAGCTTTCGGGTACCACAGAGACCACATTTGCCTCGGTGCAGCAGCCTGCCGAAGGTGGACATCCCTCCACAGTAGTTATGCCTGATGTTCAACCCCAGAACACATTAGAACCTGAGCTTGCTATAGCTGTGCGGGAGCCACAGATTTCACCGGCTGCCAAGACTGTGGCAACCAATAGGGCCACCGTAAGTGAAACCTTGCCGCTCGCACAACAGCCCGACGGTGTTGCCCCATCGTCCAATTTTGAGGTGGCCTATCTCGACGATTTCTATCTCGATAGCACCCACAGTGTTCCTGCCACCGTTATCACAGCCAGAGATAGTGCCGCTTGGGAGTGGCTGAGCACTCAGTTTGCCCTTGCTCCCGAGGTTGATGGTAACGGCTCCTTACAATTGGTGCAGCGCAACTATCACCCTAACACCCAGGCTCAAGTTTCGATGGGTCTTGACATCGATACCGGCAGCTATCTCCTCCGTGCCATGCCAGGCGACCACACTATTGTTGTGCTCCACTACGAGGCGGTGCCCGATTTGTTGGAGTTGCGCAATCGGACTAACAACTATGTTGAGAAGGACACCCAGCAAACCCCACATTCCCAAAGAACCAAGCAGAAACTGCCTAAGGACGATGAGAAGATGCTTAACCGTCATGATATTAGAATGAAGAACCCAACTTACTACCAATCCATCACGCCCACTGGACAAACACAGAAAGGCTACCTGAGGTAAGATAGGACCTAAGAATCTTCTACTAAAGACAGCCATAAAGATACGCTAAGACTGAAAAATTGATGTTGTTTTATAAAAAGATCAGTTAAAGCGTATGTATATAACTTAAAGATTATCAATCGTATACCCCTCCCCTATAGGATAACCAAGAAAATCTGAAAAAAAAATTATGCCAAATGTAAAAATTGTTGTATTTTTGTAGTTGAAAATCAAATGTTAAATCTCGGCTATCTGACTGGTCAATGGGTTCTGCCTGTTGTGACGGCCAAAAATCAATGAAAAATAAATAGAACCCAATTAACATATTATCTATCTATGAAAAAAATTATTGTCATTGCAATGCTCGTGCTCATTGCCGTTTCCAGCGCCTCGGCTCAGTATCGCCCCAAACGTATGCCTCATAAGAAGCATCACACCAGTTCCAGCAGTTCCAGCGGTTCCAGTAGTGAGATTTCATTAGGTGTGGGTTACATGACTACTGGCAACCTCATTAACTTCATTGAAAGTATGAAGCAGGCACAGAACAATTTTGAATCGGGTAATGACGGATTCGACAACAAGATGGCTGTGTTTGGGCCTGCCTTCACGGTGCAGTACCTCTATGGTCTTTCCGACCATATCAGTCTTGGTGCCGGTTTGGTTTATCAGCAAGCCAAGGGCGTGATGTCGGTTCTCAACGACTTAAATCCCGGCATGATGGACCCCAGTGAAGTTGGAACGCCAACCGTTTTTGCGGGCAAATACATTACGCTCATGCCCACCGTAAAATTCTATTGGTTCAACCGTGAGCATTTTGCCATGTATACCCGACTGGCTGTAGGTGGTACCTATCGCATGGAGAGCACCAATGGTGTCAGTGACAATAGTTTCATGGTCAATGGACAGCTCAGCCCTGTATGTATTGAGTTTGGTGGTGAGCATTTCCGTGGCTTCCTCGAGTCGGGAATCGGTGCCAATGGCAGCGGTTTCGGTGGTATTAAATACTCCTTCTAATCGAATTACCTATTACAACACCTTATACTGGGACCCCAATCCCACACCCTCATTACACATTACTTACATTTAGTGCCTCCCCAATTTTCCTGGGGAGGCTTTTTGTTTCGAGCAGATTGGTCGCAGTGCTGTCGAAGGTGTGAAGAAGACATATAGTGGGAGGTTTTTTGCTGGAGTAATCAAGGCAAAGCCTTGTTAGGGCTTGTGTGGAAAGTGGGATAAAGAAACTTTCTTTTTGTTGTTCGAGGTTAAATTTGTTTGTTTTTTTGCCAAAATATCGTATTTTTGCATCTCTGTTGACTATTATGGGTTAAATAGAATTTATTGATAACTAATAATATATAAAAATGAAGAAATTCTTTACCAAAGCAATTGTTGCACTCGCACTGCTCGTTGCCCTCCCCGGCATCTCTCGTGCAGACGAAGGTATGTGGCTTCTCAACCTTATCGGCAAGAACTATGCCGACATGCAGAAAGCCGGTTTCAAACTCACTCCCGAAGACATCTACAGCATCAACCAGAGCTGCATCAAGGATGCCATTGTCGGCCTCGGCAACGATGGCCGCTATTTCTGGCACTTCTGCACTGGCGAGATTATCTCCGACCAAGGTTTGGTCAGCACCAACCACCATTGTGGCTACGGCAAGATTCAGGAGCACTCCACGGTGGCTCATGACTACCTGCGCGACGGTTTCTGGGCTTACAGCAAAGACCAGGAGCTTCCCAATCCTGGCCTCACAGCTTCTATCCTCGTGCGTGTTGACGATGTGACCGACCAGGTACTCGCCACTGTGAACGATGAAATGACTGAAGATGCTCGTGCTGAGGCTATCAACAAAATTAGCGAGGAACTTGCCGCCAAAGGCAAGGCCGAAAACCCTGGTTGCGAAGCCAGCGTCCGTCCGATGTTCAACGGCAATCAGTTCTTCCTCTTCATCCATCGCATCTATAAGGATGTCCGCTTGGTGGGTGCTCCTCCCTCCAGCATGGGCAAATTTGGTGGCGACACTGACAACTGGATGTGGCCCCGCCATACTTGCGACTTCTCCCTCTTCCGCATCTACACTGCCCCTGACGGCAGCCCCGCTCCCTATGCTCAGGAGAATGTCCCCCTCAAGCCCAAGCATCACCTGCCCGTCAGCATCAAAGGCATACAGGATGGTGACTTTGCCATGGTCATGGGATTCCCCGGCACCACCGACCGTTTCCTCACTTCCTATGGTCTTCAGGAGACGATGAACATCACCAACAAGCTTGTCTATGAGATTCGCAGCGTTAAGATTGGTGTCCTCCGCGAGCAGATGGCTTCCAGCCAGGCCATCCGCATCAAATATGCTTCTAAGTATGCTTCCTGCTCCAACTATTGGAAAAACGCCCACGAGGCCAACATCGCCCTCAAGAAACTGGACATCATGTCTGTCAAGAGAGACATTGAGAATGAGTATCGCGAGTGGGCTAAGGGCCATGATATGAAATATTCCAGAGCTTTGGGTCGCATCCAGGACGGTTATGCTGTGCGTGCCACCTATCAGGAGGCCAGCCAGTATGTTGTTGAGGGTCTGCTCTCCGGTCCCGAACTGCCTTGGCAGGGATTCCGCGCTGGTCGCACCATCCTTACCGCCAACGAGCGCTTTGCTCAGGATCCCTCACACATGCAGGGCATCTACACCAACCTCACCAAGAGCATGGAGGCTTTCTATAAAGACTACGACGTGGCTACCGAAAAGAAACTTATTGCCGCCCTCTATCAGTATGTCTATGAGCACATGAACAAGACCTACATCCCCGAGTTCCTCAACGAGGCCAACAAGAAGTTCAAAGGCGATTGGACAAAATATGCTGAGACGCTTGTCGACAAGTCTATCTTCCGCGACCAGGAGACCTTCAGCAAGTTTATGAAGAATCCCAAACTAAAGACCATCGAGAAGGACGGCATCTATCAAACCGGTAAGGCTATCTATGAGGCCTATATGGCTATCAATAAGAATGTGCCCAAGGCAAGCAGCGACGACCTCAATCGCGGCAAACGCGACTTCGTTGACGGTATTCTTCGCATGAATGACGGCAAGAAACTGATGGCTCCCGATGCCAACAGCACCATCCGCCTCACCTATGGTAATGTTAAGTCCTACAGACCCCGTAATGCAGTCTCTTACGACTACTGCACCACCCTCGACGGTGTGATTGAGAAGGAAGGTCCTGAAGGTGGCGAGTTTGAAGTTCCCGCTCGTTTAAAACAGCTCTATAAGGCCAAAGATTTCGGCCAGTATGCCAATGCCAACGGCGAACTGCCCACCTGCTTCATCACCACCAACGACATCACCGGTGGCAACAGCGGCAGTCCTGTTATGGATGCCAATGGCAATTTGATTGGTCTCGCTTTCGACGGCAATAGTGAAGCCATGTCGGGCGATATCGACTTTGAGGAGAACCTCCAGCGTTGCATCTGTCTCGACACCCGCTACATGCTTTGGGTTATCGACAAATTTGCCGGAGCTAAGAACCTGATTGAAGAAATGACTATTGTCAAGTAGTCAGCCCCATTGGGGAAAAATGAAAAGAGAGTGTCTCAAAAGTCAGGGACACCCTCTTTTTATTTAACCCAAATCGGTCATTAGACCGACTTTATAACTTGTTTCATTGTTGGGCCACCACGCAGCACAACACCAGGTCTTCCTTGGAGTCGTTGATGATGCTATGGCTGTGTCCTTTGGGACAGTAGTGGATGTTGCCTTCATCAAGGGTCATCTGTTTGCCGTCGAAAATCACCATGCCGCTGCCTTCCAGCACCATGATGGTTTCGCTGTCGTCGGTGTGGGTGTGCATGCCCACGGTGGAACCTGGAGCCAGCTTCACTTTCATTACCTTGGTCAGGTCGTCGTTGAAGGAGCGCACGGCAGCAGGACCTTTGCCACCCCGCATGCCTTCTTGGATTTTCTCTGGCAGGGTGTCAAAGTCTATCACACCGATGGTGTTGATATACATTTGTGCGGTAGAATCTTCCAAAGCTATCACCGAATCGTTTGTCTCGGCAGGTTGCGTGTTGTTCTTGCAGCCAGTCATGCTGCCCATGGCTGCTACTACCAGTAGCAGAGCCATTATTTTCAATGTCTTCATCTTGGTATTATTTTTGTTTATAGTTCTTTAGGGGTGTATATTGCTTCCCACCAGCTGGGGTCGTCCTGCAGCCAGCGGTTGAACCATGCCACCATGGTGTTGATCCATTGTTGCCGTTTGTTGAAGTCCATGATGCCATGGTTCTCGCCCTCCACCATCACGAAGGCCGTGGGCACGCCCAGCAGTTTCAGTGCCGTGTACATCTGTATCGACTCACCGATGGGCACGTTGGTGTCCTTGGTGCCGTGTGTGAAAAGCAGGGGTTTGTGAATCTTGTCGGCATTATACAGCGGGGAGCGGTCTACATACAGGTCTTTGCGGGTCCAGGGATAGGAGTTGGCGGCACTCACCTCGCTGTAGCTGTAGCCCCAGTAACCTTCGCCCCAGTAGCTGGTGTGGTCGGAGATGCCGGCATGGCTGATGCCGGTGGCGAAGAGGTCGGTCTTGGTGAGCAGCAGCTGCGTCATAAATCCGCCGTAGGAGGCACTCACGCAGCCAATCTTTTCCTTGTTCACCCAGGGGTTGCGGGCAAACCATTCGGTGGCCTCGATGATGTCTTCGGCAATGCCCTCGCCCATGGTGTTCACGTGGCGGGCACCCCATGCCTGGCCAAAGCCAGAGGCACCGCCGGGGTTGACCACCAGCACAATGTAACCGTTGGCGTTCCAGTAGTGGGCAGGGTAGTGGCTGCCGCCACCAAAGCGGCGGGCAGTAGGGCTGCAGCCGCCATAGTAATGTACGATGACGGGGTATTTCTTGCTCTTGTCGAAATGGGCGGGCAGGTAGTAGTGTCCCGAAATGGGATAGCCGTTCTTGCTCATAAATTGGAAGCCCTCGCAGGTGCCAAGGTCTATCTGAGCCATCCGCTCAGCGTTGATGTTGTCGAGTTCCTGAATGGCGATGCGTCCTTTCTTGCCGATGGTCAGTTGGTAGAGCCTGTCGCTGGTGCAGGCACCGCTGCCATAATAGAGCATGGTGCTTCCGTTGGCTGCCAAGGAGGCTGTGGTAATCACCTCGCAGGGCTGCTCTATCTTGCTGATGGCGTAACTGTTGAGGTTCATCTGATAGAGGCTTACGGAGTCTTTGTTCTCTGCCACGATAAAGCAGAGGCCGTTGTTGGAGAGCAGCACGTTCTTGATAGATGGGTCGAAATTGCGCGTGAGGGGTTTTACATCCTTGCTGTCACCGTCAAGCAGATACAGCTGATATTCAAACTCGTTGGGTGTCAGCTCTTCGGGTAGGGTGCAGCCAATTCGGTTGAAGGCCTCGGCACTGGCGGTAACGAGCAGTTTGTGGGTGCCAGGAATAAAATCTATGCTGCCCAGAAATCCATCCTCCCGCACCAAGGTGTCCACCTGAAGGCTCTGCATGTCCATGCGGCAGACAGTGGTCAGCGAGGTGGGACGTTTCGTCAGGCGGCTGTGGCTGATGCCGAAGACCATGTAGCGTCCGTCGCTGGAGAGGTCGTAGACCCACACGTTCTTATTGCCGTATGTCAGCGGCTGCATCACACCGGAGGCAAGGTCAATCTTGGAGAGTTTGTTGCGGTTGCGGAAGCCGGGTTGGCGGTCGTCGGGTACCAATATCTCATATACACCTTTCTCCTTTTCGGGTCCCTTCACCTCTTCACTTACAATCAAGTAGTTCTCCGTGGGCGACATGTAGATGCCTCCTTCTGGCAGGTCGCTATAGAGCGGTGTGGTATGGCCCGAGGCAGCATCTACGACATAGAGGTTGCGCTTGCCCTCTTCCTTGCGTATGGAGAGGTATTTGTCGCTCTTGGGCATCCATTGGTAGAAGTCGCGCACAGCCACCTCCTTGCCCGTGGCAAGCTCTTTCACGGCCACCTCATAGTGTGTTGTGCCGTCGGGGTTGAACCAGCTTTTGCCTATGCGTGCATATTTACCGCTGGCCGATAGGCTTACTCCGGCGTAGTGGCGCATCTCCATGTTGTCAGCCATCGAGAAAGGTCGCTTGCTGCCTTCTGCCAGGCTTTGCAGCAACACCTTGGTGCTATCCTTGGTCTTCAGCTCCACCTGCAGGGCTGCGGTGTCGGCCATATAGCGTATTGCCACGCGGTACTGCCCCGGCTGGTAGCCCTGCTCGCCGCGGGTTTCCTTGCCGTTCACCAGCACCTTGTAGTGCTGCGGCCCCTTTACTGCTATCGTCACTTTGACGTAGCCTATCACGCTGAAGTCAAAGCCTGCCATGTACAGCTCCACTTGGGTGGAGTCGGACAGGGTAGGGGCTGCAGAGAGTTCCATCAAGGGTGCCTTCCACAGCGTTTCTGTTGCCAGATGGGTCTCCAGCAATATCTCCTTGCTGTATTTCTTCTGGGCGGCATCCACGCTGTCGATCATCATGGGCTGTTGGATGCGGTAGGGCCCGCAATGGCGCACCTGCTCCACCTTTACCGACTGTGCCATGGTGGCTGTCGTCAGCAGAGCAAAAAGAGTGATTAAAAACGCTTTCATATCAGATTAATGTATTGTTTTCCATATTAGTATCGGTACATGTCTTCCCTCATCACAATAGGGCACACACTATCATCAGTACACCATACATCGTGTATTGTACACCAATACTTGCCCTCAATAAAGGGTAGCAGCACCTTGTAGGTTTAAACGACGGAACCTGCTTTTATACGCAAGTGTAGCCGCCATCAACAGGCAGAGCTACGCCCGTGACATAGCGTGATTCCTCTGCGGCAAGAAACACCACGGCCGTGTCTAACTCGCCTTCTTCGCCATAACGCTCCATCGGAATGGTCGACTTGGCGTAGTTGGTGAAATATTCGGTAGAGAGGGTATCGCGGGTGAGGGGAGTCATGAAGTAACCCGGGCAGATAACATTAACGGTAATGCCATACTTGCCCCATTCGGCGGCCAGCGCTCTTGACAGATTGACTACACCGCCTTTGGCTGCATGGTAAGGCGAGGCGGGAGCAATCTTATTGCCCACCAAGCCATACATAGAAGCGATATTGATGACGCGTCCGTAGCCATTCGGTATCATCGATTTCTTGGCTACGGCACGAGCCACGCGGAAGGTGCCGAAGAGGTCTATCTGCATCTCATTCTCAAACTGAGCGTCGGTGATGTCCTCGGCTGGGGCCACGGCTCCAGTGCCGGCGTTGTTGACCACGATGTCGATGTGGCCCATCTTCTCCATAGCATCCTCCACCATCTTGTCCACGGCGGCCGTATTGGTGATGTCGCACTGTATTGGCAGCACTTTCACACCTGTGGCCGACTCTATTTCCTGCTGAACTTCTAACAGCTTGTCGTACCTACGTGCAATAATAACAAGGTTGGCACCTTGTTTTGCCAAGGCCTTTGCCATTTGAACGCCTAATCCGCTGGAACATCCAGTGACTAATGCTACTTTACCGCTTAAATCAAATAATTGTTTCATAAAATGTATTATTTTACAAATTTTTGGAGCGCAAAGATACTCATATTTCCCGATATGACCAAATAAAAATCACAACTGCCACAAAAATAATTGAATATGCAATTACACCTCTCCATTAAATAAAAATAATAGTTAAAAAACAGAGTCTAATTCGCCCCCTTCCTGAGCAATCCGAGTTCATCCACCCGTACGGGTCATCCGGTTGAGAAATGTGGTAAGTGATTTCAGGAAAACACACATAAATACCATCTTATTGCGTAATTCGGACTTATTGCGTAATTCGGATGGTTTTTGTTGATAAATTTGGCTGTTTTTTATTGTACTTTGCCTAATCTTGAGAGAAGTTGTACTAGTTTATTTCAACCCAAATTGGTCATTAGGGTTTGTGCCAGATTAGTATTTATTACGAGCAGATTTGCCACATCGTTGTCGATGGCGTAGCGGGCTACGGCGAGACAGGGATGTGGACAAGATGCCGAAAGAAATGCTGATATGGCAAAAACAGACCTGAAAAAGAGAGATTGATTGTAAAGTCGGCCTAATGACCGATTTGGGTTCAAGGAACAAACAGTTTTTTGATTAGCGACGATAGTGCGTATAAGGTGCTAAAGCATTTCTCCGAAAGTGGCCTACCGTCAACCTGTGATTGAAAGAATCACCCGAAGTGGGTGCCTTTTTTAATCTAATACAATAAAAAAACGGTTTCTCCGTTTGTTTTAAAATACATTTTTTATGTCTAAAGTAAACCTACGTTACCGTTTATTAAGGCTAGTGAATATGTCCGACGACCTAGACCACGAGGGTGCCAGCAACACTATCCGCAATGGTATCCGGTTTCAAGGTGCAAATGTCTTCATTCTAGCGTGTGCAATCATCATCGCTTCAGTGGGTCTCAATGTCAACTCCATACCTGTCATTATCGGTGCGATGCTCATCTCGCCAGTTATGGCACCCATACTTGGCTTTGGTTTTGGATTGGGCATTCGCGACAATCAGTTGGTCAAGTCGTCGCTGAAAAACTTTCTTATCATGGTATCCATCAGCATCGGTGCCTCCTTCCTCTACTTCTTATTGTCACCTTTACGTTTAGAGAATCCCACCGAACTCTTGGCGCGTACCAATCCCACATTATATGATGTGCTCATAGCCCTCTTTGGTGGTTTTGCGGGTATACTTGAACTCTCGCGCAAGAAGAAAGGCACCGTCATATCGGGTGTTGCTATTGCCACCGCACTCATGCCTCCGCTGTGCACTGTCGGCTATGGGTTGTCGCTTCTAAACGCTCGATATATCTTTGGCGCCCTATACCTATTCATCATCAACAGCATATTCATAGCTCTCGCCACTTTCATTACTGTTAAATACCTGAAATATCCTGTTGTGGCTGCCAGTGATACCCAACGTCACCTATCTCGTCGCTCAGTCATCTTTCTGTTGCTAATTGTCATCATCCCCAGCATATTCTCAGCGGTGCAAATAGTACGTCAAAGCAATTTTAGCCGCCATGTGCAGCAACTCGTCTCAATCCACCCCACAATCGGTTCAGGTTTCATCTACGACCATAAAACCCACTTCACTTCTCGCCAATCTACTGTCGAGTTCTTCCTTGCCGGACCAACCCCAAGCGAGCAAGAAATGGAGTCTTTCTATATCGCAGCAGAGGAGTTGGGTATATTCCGCAATCAGATTATACTCAAGAGCAACGCGTCTGACCGTCGGGGTATTGAGTCTGACCTGGTGAAAGACCTTTACGAAGCAAGTGAACAACGCATCACGACACTTACCGATAGTATTGCCAAACTCAACGATTCACTTAAAGCATACCAATCGGTGGCTGCTCTCAACAATGCTGTTGCTCACGAGGTGATGGTTCAACACCCCATTGTCACACGTGTCGTGCTGGGAAATGCCCACACTCTGTCGTCAGTCAGCGACTCCAATACCCAAACAGGGTATGTTGTACTTCTCGAAACGCCTGTCTCACTCTCACAAGCCGAGATTGACAGGTTACAGGCATGGTTGCGAGTGCGGCTCGGTCAGCAGAAAGTGTCTGTCATTCAAACTGTCACGTCCAATTAACAACGCTCCCGATATAATCCATTATCCCCGATATCGGACATTTACTGTATCTCACAACCCATCATACACAGATAAAGACTACCATTCTTCTTTGCAGGATTACCGCTATCGAGGATGCAGAAACTACCGAATACCCCATCCCCACCTTATGTAGAAACATCTTTGGTGGATAAGTGGTGTAGCTATGTGTAAGATTATTAGTAAGTTTATGGAAGATTTTGAACTCGGAAACTGTTTGCACCCCGTGGAACCATAGTCCTGTGAGTTTGCTGGTATAAAATGCAGAAAACACTGATAATCAGAAAGATTATCAGTGTTTTCTTTAAGGAAAGTTCCTTTTCCTAGTGGAGCTGGACGGACTTTATCCCTTGATATTCTATAGCACTGACAATCATTTTTGTCCAAAATCACCTCGATCCATAAGGTCTCAGATTTTGATATCCGGTTGTCTCTTTCATTTACTGAATTCCATTTTCATTCTCTTTTTCCCGCTCTCCGAAACTCCTCCTATCTTGGACACTTTCCGGAGAGTATTGACGGCGATTCCCGTGAGTTTTCTCACGTTGGCCAGTCTGTATCCTTTACGGAGCAGACGGAGTTCCTCAGCATACTGGTTTCTCATCTGCTCGTCGGTCTTCCTGTATCCTTTCTTGCGTCCGACCACACCACCACGGGACCGGTAGTGGTTGTAGCTGCTATAATCCGCGACGAGGAGGGACGCATTTTCGCCACCCAGCGGGGCTACGGCGACTTCAACGATTTTTGGAGTTCCCTGGAGGAAAGATTGAAGCCGGCGAAAGTGCCGATCAGGCTCTTCGTTGCGAGATATGGGAGGAGCTGCAGACGAGGATTGTTGTCGAGCGTCTGTTCCGGACTGTGGAGTACGATTATCCGCAGTTCCACCTGTCGATGCAATGTTTCCTCTGCCGCATCGAGAGCGGACATCCT
>JAEEHQ010000064.1 GCA_016280915.1 Bacteroidales bacterium | reverse complement strand
AGGGAAGAGATCAGCGGCCTTGTCATCTGGTGGTTTTTCGCAGACAATCAGCAACTTGTGCTTTGGAACATATCTAATTCATATTATTATTATGCGGGATGTCCTTTGGCGGATTCCTTTGATTGGAAGTTGTGGTTGGGGGACTCAAGTATTAATAACTTTCCTCATGACCACCGTTCTTTCGTTCGGGTTGACGTGGGTTCTTGCTATGCTTCCTTTTGGTAGTTATGTAGTGGGATACAGGTATTGGGGACAAAAGTTTCTTAATCCTTGCCGGTAGCCTATAATAGTTAATCAAGTCAATAGTTTCCCATAAGCTTAATGGCATTATATGAGCGATAGATTTCCTGAGAGGACTTCTTGTTTCCAAGGTATTAGATTGATTGCGTTAACTGCTATTATCTCTTCACATTTAGGAGTTTCTGTTTTAGGCAGCGCGAGGGATTGGGTTTCCTTTTTCTTTTGCGTATCTGGTTTCTTAATTTATTATAAAAAGGGGCAAGGAGAGGCTCTTGATAATACTATTCAGTCATCAGTCAAGCGAGGAGTAAAGTATTGGCTATCAAAGGCATGTACTATATTCCCTTTTTGGTGGATAGTTCTTTTTGCAGAAATAGTATTATTTAAGGAGAAGATTACGTTTGATATTATACGAAAATTATTATTGCTTCAAGCTTTTATTCCTATGCCAGCGGGTTCTTTTGGTTCGGTATGGTTTATTTCTGCTATCCTTTTTTGTTACCTTCTGGCGTATCCTATGATGTATCTAATTAAAAGACTTAGTATCAATTATTTGCTTTTACTGGGTGGCTGTTTAGCTGTCATTTATCTTTCTGTTATTCACGTAGGTGGGCGATTAGGGGACTATTCACTGTGGTTTTCTTATATCTGCCCTATTTGGAGGTTAATTGAGTTCTTTTATGGGATGATGATTTGCAGATTGTTAATTAGTTTTTCATATATCAAAACGCATTCTATCGGAGCCGTGTTATTCCTCACTATATTGGTTTATTTATTTCTCATTCGTTCCGGCTTCCTCGATAGAGGATCTTATATGTTTGTCCATCTAATTATAATTGGGCTCTTATTTATGTTTGGAGGTCCCATATTCAATGCGATATTTGGAAATGCTTTTTTATGGAAATTGTCGCATTATTTCGTGTATGTTTATTTAGTGCAGGATATCACAACAAGATTACTCTCATCTTATATTTCCACTCCTATCATTGTTCTTTTAACTTTTGCAATCGGGGTGATATTCGGTTTTGTTTTTGAGGGTAGTAAATCAATTATCTCGTCTATTCATAATTGCTATTTAACTAAAGATTAGAGTATAGTACTTTGTGCCAATAATTTATGTAGAGTACATCTAAATTGATGAATTAATGATTCCCAGAATTATTCATTACTGTTGGTTTGGAAAGAACCCATTACCAAAGTTAGCCCAGAAATGCATTGCGAGCTGGAAGAAGTTCTTTCCGGATTATGAGATCAAAGAGTGGAATGAGGACAACTTTGATGTTACTATTATTCCATACACTCAGCAAGCGTATGAAGCGAAGAAATACGCTTTCGTTAGCGATTATGCGAGGTTCTGGATCCTCTATCACTACGGAGGAGTGTATTTCGATACAGATGTCGAGGTGATTAAACCGATGGATGATATCATTGAGAGGGGTGCTTTTATGGGAAGAGAAAGAGGCACCGATGGTATGGTGGCGCCAGGATTGGGCCTTGGAGTCGAAGCATTTCATCCTCTTTACAAGGCGATGATTGATAAATACTTTTCTCTTTCATTTAGCGACAGAGAGGGGAATCTAAATACTAAGACCGTTGTGTATTATATGTCAGAGCTCCTTTCGGAGCATAATCTGCAAAGAAATAATTCTCTTCAGGTAATAGATGGTATTACTATTTACCCGCAAGAGTTTTTTTGTCCTATGGATTCTACTTCAGGACTCATTGATATCAAAAATGAGACAGTGTCTATACATTGGTATAACTGTTCGTGGATGAATCATAATACTCCAAGGTTTTTGCTACATCTGATAAAGAATAGAATTAATAGGTTGTTTAATAAACAATGTGTTTGAGGTCGTATCTTTTCAATTAGCGTCATAATATGTTCCCAGCATCTAGCTATCAAACGATTTATCTAATACTAGTATCATTGCTATCATTTGCTATTTGTCGCAATTATACTAATTCTGGAAGGCGTATCAATTCAAGGATCAGGGAAGGGAAACTTTTGCGAGAAGTTGTATTTGTGTTTCTTCTTTCCTTATTTATTGGGTTTCGTCCTATCAGTTCTGTGTTTGTGGACATGGTGAATTATGCAGATTTTTATGATACTGTTTCCACTATGATATTTGCCTTTGACTGGCGAGCTGAGAATATAATATTTGATAATCTTATTTATTTGTTTGCTTCACTAGGAATAAAGAAGGAGTTGTTTTTCGTCGTCGTATCAATTATTTATTTTGTGTGTATGTACATTGCATGCAAAAGATTATTCCACAATGATGCCTTCCTTGTTTATGTAGTGTGCTTAGCCGCTTTTAGTACGTTCTCTTATGGTGTAAATGGCATTAAAGCGGGCGCGGCTGCTTCAGTCTTTATGTTAGCTATAGCATATCATGATAAGATTATCCCGTCGTTACTACTTGCATTAGTATCATATGGATTCCATCACTCAATGCAAGTCGTGATAGTAGCTTGGATAATTGTATTGTTTTATCACGATTCTAGAGTTTTCCTTATTCTCTGGCTTTTATGTGTGTTATTAGCGGCTCTTCACGTTACATTCTTTCAGGAATTGTTTGCTTCTTTGACTGACGAGACCGGATCGGCTTATCTTTCAAACACGGATTCGTCGACTCATAGTTTTTCGTTGTCTGGATTTAGGTTAGATTTTATTCTTTATAGCTCCATCCCTATTATTATAGGTGGTTATTTGATTCTAAAGCATATAATACTACCTAAAGAATACCATCTCCTTCTTAGTTTGTATTTGCTTACAAATTCTGTATGGCTGCTATGTATGTATGCTGAATTTACAAATAGGATTGCTTATTTAAGTTGGTTTATTTATCCTATTGTTCTGATTTATCCTTTTTTGACTTTCTTAAGGGGTAAACACCCAATTATCCCAATGAAATTAGTCATATATGGCCATTTATTGTTTACAATATTTATGGCTTTCATTTATTATTAAAAGATGTCTTCCGGATTTGTGAGAGTTTCTGTTTTAATGGGTATTTATAACTGCGCTCTTACCCTCCGAGAAGCGTTAGATTCTTTGTATGCTCAGACATATCAAGATTTTAAGATTATCCTTTGTGATGACGGCTCTACTGATGATACATATGCAATAGCTAAAGAATATTCAGATGCTCACCAGAATGTCGTTCTGTTGAGAAACGAGCATAATAAAGGGTTAAACTCTACCCTTAATCGTTGTCTGGAAATTGCTGATACAGAGTTCTGTGCTAGAATGGATGGAGATGATATATCCCTGCCGACGCGATTCGAGGAAGAAGTTCGATTTCTTGATGAGCATAAAGAATATGCTATTGTTAGTACACCAATGAAGTATTTTGACTACAAAGGTGTATTTCGTGAAGGGAAAGGAGGAGGAGAACCCAAAATCGAAGACTTCGTGAAAGGAACTCCTTTTTGCCACGCACCTTGTATGGTAAGAAGGGAAGCCTATGAGGCTGTCGGTGGTTATTCTGTAGATTCAAAACTATTACGGGTTGAGGATTACCATCTTTGGATAAAGATGTATCAGAAGGGATATAGAGGATATAATCTCGCTGAGCCATTATATATGATGCGGGACGATAGGAAAGCGGCAAGGAGACGGACATTTAAGGCAAGGCAGAACGAGGCTTATGTCAAGCATCTGGCTTGTAAGATGTTAGGACTGCCATTTTACTATCATATCTATTGTCTTAAGCCACTTGTCTTAGGCATAATGCCATCCTGGTTGTACCGAATTATTTATAAGTTGAGACATTAATGCGTAAAAAGATCTGTTTTATTACAGCCGTTCCAGGAACCGCCAAGTCTTTCTTGTCGGATCACATCAACGCTCTGCGCAAGGAGTATGATGTATTTTATGTGTCTAATGAACAGGAAGCATCGAAGGTCGATGTTCCCAATGATGGGTATTTTAGCGCAGACATTCATCGCGGGATATCATTAATTAATGATCTGAGAAGTGTTCACCAGCTATATAGAATCTTCAGGGAAGAGCGATTCGATGTAGTGCACTCTGTTTCCCCGAAGGCGGGACTGCTAACCGCGATTGCCGCATGGTTGGCAGGAATCAAGCACCGGGTCCACATTTTTACGGGTCAGGTCTGGGCAACCAGAAAAGGCTTTATGCGTTGGCTGTTGAAAACGATGGATAAAGTGATAGCCAGATTAGATAATCATATTCTGGTCGATGGGAAGACGCAGCGTGCATTCCTCGAAAAAGAAGGAGTGTTAAGGAAGGGGAAGGCAGACGTTTTTGGGGAAGGATCAATCTGCGGAGTTAATACTCATCGGTTTGTTCCAAACCTGGATTTACGTGAAGCGGAAAGGCAAAGCATAGGAATAGAAGATAATGCGCTTGTTTTTCTGTTTATGGGCAGACTCAATCATGATAAGGGTATTGGGGAGTTGTATGCCGCTTATGACAGGTTAGCAGCAGAGTATAAGGATGTTTATTTACTGTTGGTCGGAACGGATGAGGAAAACTATATATCAAAGTTACCGCAGTATTCTAATATCAATAATTCAAACTTTTTCTACTACGGTGCTACTCCAACTCCAGAAAAGGTCTTGAACGCTGGAGATGTGTTCGTTCTTCCTACTTATAGGGAAGGGTTTGGGACAAGCGTTCTTGAGGCTGCCTGTATGGGACTGCCATCGATTACATCCGACGCGTATGGGGTTCTTGATGCTTCTGTCGAAGGCGAGACAGGCCTTCGGTGCAAGGTGGGAGATGTAGATTCGCTATACGACTGTATGAGTTATTTTTGTGAACATCTTGACATGGTGAAGATTATGGGCAATAAAAGCAGAGAGCGGATATTGAGTGATTTCGCAGGGGAGCGGCTTACTGAGTACTGGGTGGATTTCTACAATTCATTATTAAGTAACTAGCCTGTGGCAATTATTTGTTAATAATTTAAGTGGTTTTCGGGTTAATTATTAAGGGATGAGTGTAGATAGATGCGATGTCCTGGTTACGTATTGTTGGAATCGCGTTGGATATAATATTTTGAGGAGTTTAGTTTCTCACGGTCTGTCTGTATGTGTAGCAGATACTTCCGCTAAGAATATCTGTTCCAAGTCTCGCTTCTGT
>JAEEHQ010000063.1 GCA_016280915.1 Bacteroidales bacterium | reverse complement strand
CGGTCAGGTCCAGGGTTTCCAATTGCGCGGCAAATTTACATAATTCTACAAAATACAAAACATTTTCTTTGGAAAAAATTTTGTTGTCGTCGTCCTTTTGGAAAACTTTCCAAAAGAACTTGCTTCTGCCTTTGAATTCCGTTTTGTCTTTTTGGTTTTTGTCCATAGTAATAAATTGTTTGGTTATAATTGTTGAGCGGCGTCCCCGTCATGACTATGACGCGAGAACCCCCGTTTCCCGCCTGCAAAGATACAACACATAGCCGCCTTTGTCAAGGTTTTTTGGAAATTTTTTTCTTGCTGGTTTACAATGGAATATGAAAATGCTGTTAACTAATCGGGGTGGAATAGTAAATTTTTGAGAGGGGATTTTGCAGATTCTTTTCGCCTGCGGCGAAGTGTTGTGTCATGCTGAAGGCGTGTTAAAAGCCCGAGAAGAAGATGATACGGCACGCGCCGCCCTGCTTTTCCAACTCATGCATTTCCTCATACATGCAGTAGAACTTCTCAAGATAGCTCTCCGCCCACGCCTCGTCTTCTCCCGAATAGGTCGCCATCTGTTTCTTTGTTTTGTCGAGGAAGGTTTGGAATCCCTCAGTATCCGTCATTTGACCGAAGGTTCTACCAAATCCGTCGCGGTAGTCTTCATCAGTTTCCGGAGAGATGTCGTCTGGGAGATCGTTGGTCAGCTCCCAGGCGAGTGAGTGCTTGTCCGTTCCGTCGATGAAGTTGTCCAAGGTAGTCCAGCGTCCAGGCCTGTAACAGCCCACATGCTTGTATGATCCGTCCGCGTTTTGTTGTTCGATGTGCAAATGAATATCTTTACCCATAGTTCCCTCCTCTCTCACAAAGTGAAATGGATGTTGATGGCGTCACGAAGGCGAAACGATTGGAGTCTGTCTTTGATCAGACGTTCGAAAAAATCAATCACTCCATATCCGAAACATTCCATATAGGCTTTCCCGTCAAAACTCAGGTTCACGGAATACAATGTCGTCGGAATTTCCCATCGATAGCCATTTTCAAAATGATATATATAATCATGGTAATAGTCGTCTTGATAATAGTATTCGCCGTGCTCTCCAAAACTGAAGAAAGAAGAGAGCATGGGCTCGTGCTTGTCTGAAAACCAAAGATTGGGATTGTTGGTCTCTTTCAGAATCTTCAAGACATTCCCGTCGTCGCTCCAATTGCGGTATCTCAATTTGTAGAATGCCTCCAAAATGCTTGTCCACTCCTCAAGAAGAATGTCGTCTTTCAAGGTGAGGACAACGTTGTTGCCATGCACACGGAAATCATAAATTCCCGTGGGATTGTACTCTTGGTTAAGCTCATTCTTTAATGATTCCAGATCTTCAATGCGTTTCACACTGTTTGCTTTGTTCACGTGGATTTCGTACGTGACACCGATTGCTAAATACTGACCCATAATAAATTGATTTTGTTTGTTAATAGATTAGAGATGGCCTCGACTCCGATGTGGGGCGAGGCTTTATGCGGCAAAGATAAATAATTTTCATTTAGTTGTCAAGAAAAGTAAAAATATTTTGAATATTGATTATCAGTGATTTGAAATTATTGTTGTTAAAAATTAATAAATAGTTATTATATTGCTGTCTCGTTTTCCGCGTGAAATGGCGAGAAAAGGGTTGTGATTCGCTGATTTTGGTTGTCACTTTTTGCGAGATGGGGTGCCGTTTGACGCCGCTTCGTGGGGAAAGTTTGAGGTTCCGCCAGCTTTGACAGTGTGGTGGAAGTTGGAGGTTCCGCTCGACGCTGTCGCGTCTCGCGGAATGACGATGCTGCCTCGGGTGAGAGAGGGAAAAAGAAGGGCGGCGGAGAAAAAGTGTCTGGCAACGGTACATCCCCACCCGCCGCCCTTCTTTTTCCCCTTTTTGCCCCCGCGGACGGCGGTCCGTCATTCCGCGTCGCCTGTGGCGGCGCGGAACCTCGAACTCGCAAGTGAACGCAGTGGGCGGCGCGGAACCTCGAACTCGCAAGTGAACGCAGTGAGCGAGCGGAACCTCAAACTAATCAGTGCAAGCGGTTTCTTAACGCCCTATTTGTGCTGCGAGCCAATCAGCTCATCCATGACGCATTTCACCTGATCTGCCCAGGGCATGGGCTTTTCGCGAAAGCCGTTTTCCGTGACTAATTCTTTCCATTCAGGATTGCGTTTGTTGATGAGAGCGAGCTTCTCGTTTCTCGACATGTTCTTTATCTGTTTTTCTCGTTTGATTGCATTGCTAATGCTGGGGAAATCTTCGAAATAGATGCAGTATTCGCAATTGTATCTGTCAGTAAACGATCCCTTGAAGTAATGGTTCTTGTGTTGCGAGACTCGTTTGATGATATCAGAGGTGCAACCTGTGTAAAGCACGTTGTGGCGTTTGTTTGTCATGATGTAGGTGTATCCTTGTTTCATTTTGTTGATGTTTTCCCGCCTGCAAAGATACAATACTACATCGCCTTTGTCAAGGTTTTTTGGAAATTTTTTTCTTGCTGGTTTACAATATGATGCGGAAAAGCCGTTAACTAATCGGGGTGGAATAGTAAATTTTCGGGAGGGGATTTCGGAGGATTTGCCGGGATGGGTGCATGGAAGGGGCGTCGTTTTGCCGGTGATTTCCTTGCGGTTTGTACTGGCGGTTCTGGACCTCCCCCTGCCCCCTCCTAAAAGGAGGGGATTCCGGGGTGCCCGATACAGCAGGTGGATTGTTCTTGCCCGTGTCGCCCGGTTTTTCCGTGGGAACCGATTGTTCGGGACCGAACCGGATCCCGCTCAAGCCCATTTCTTCCCCTGCGCCATCCCGCCTCCCCCGAGGAAAGTCCCGGCCACGGCCCAATTCCCCTCCTTCAGGAGGGGTGCCCGAAGGGCGGGGTGGTCCACGCCTCGCAGCAAAGCTGCGAGCCCCCGCAACCCCCTCATCCTCACCCACTTGCGCTTTTTTTCAACAGAAATTAACAATCGAACGTAAAAAAATTGTACTTTTGCAGGTTTTTTCGCGTATATATATTTACGCGTGCGCACGCGAGGGCGGACCGCCGGAAACGCCGGGAACCCCGCGGCGCGGAGACAAACTCGGAAAAAAATAAAAAATTACAAATATGAAAAGAAATTCTACGAAAGGAAAGAACCAACCCATGAAGACAGCAAACAACAACATCCTCGCGCGTATATGTACGCGCGCGCGGGCGCACGCTCTACACACGCGTGCGAACCGACACCCGCTCCTCACCCTCAACGCGGTGCTAATCCTCGCCGCGATGATGCTCGTGGGAATGGGGAACGCGTGGGGACAAGTGAGGAAGCCTGTTACTAGTACTTCGGGGGAACAGTGGGATGTTCCTGAAGGTGTAACGGAAGTGAAAATTAATGCCATTGGCGGTGGCGCTGGAGGAGGGAATGCATCAGGATGTAACGATGCTACAGGTGGTGGTGGCGGTGCTTATGATGGAGTCGTTCAGTCGGTGAGATACGGTGACTATTTTACAGCGAAGGCTGGTGCTGGTGTGGGGGCGGCTAGTAACGGCAATGCTTCCACTGTCTCATTTTTTAACAGCTCAACAGGTAATACCACGACAGATTTTGTGAAGGCGAATGGCGGTAAAGCAAATGGTGGTGGTGGCGATAAAAATACCGCTCACACGTTATCCATACAGGGTGGTGCAGGTCGTTCTGGTGGTAATGACAAAGGAGGTGCTGGCGGTGGTGCCGCAGGACCAAATACAACACCGATAAATGACTCAGGACCAGGACAAACGCCTGGAACAGCGTATGCTTATGATGCAGACCATTCTGGTAAAGGTGGTGTAGGAGGTGATACATGGGATCCTGATGGATTTCCAGGTAATGCATATGGTGGAGGCGGCGGTGGAGCACACTCCGTGGGAGTCGTTGTTTTTGGCGCTCATATTTGTAATTCAAAAACTGGTGGTGGTGGTGCTCAGGGTATTGTTTGGTTCGAGTATATCAACGCAACAGCCACCCCATATCAAAATGTGACTTGTTATAACGGCAGTGATGGAAAAATCCAAATTAAGGTGACCGAAGGTTGGGCAAATAATGCCTTTGAATATACAATTACGGGCCCCGTAAACAAAAATGGAAATTTAACGACCACAAATCCGATTACAATTTCTGATTTAAAAGCTGGAACATATACAGTGACAGTCACGCATACCGCATCAGGTCTGACGAATGTGAAAACGGTCACTATAAATCAACCTTCCGAAGTGAAAATCAACTCTACAGTTTTCACCCCTGTCACTTGCCATACGGGCAACAGCATTCCCAATGGCAGCAATAAACACAATGACGGCTCTCTCCAGGTGAATGCAACAGGCGGTACAGGAAATCTTACTTATAAACTTAGTACCGGTGCTTCTAATACCAATGGTACCGGTACGTTCACGTTTAATAATCTTTCGTATGCAACCAATTACTCTGTTACAGTGACAGATACGAAGGGGTGTTCCGCAACTAAAAATAATATCACTGTGGGTCAGCCTGCTAAGCTGGAAGTTTCTGGCATCAGTCGCCAAGATGAGGATTGTTCGCAGAACGGTTCGGTGCAGATGACCATTTCCGGCAGCCATCCTAATTACACCATTGCATGGCAAGGCTCCACATCATCCGGTAGCAAACCGAATGTCGCTCCAAATACGGCTACAACCGTCTCAAATCTCATTTCGCAGGGTTATACGATTACGGTGTCGGATGCACAGGGCTGCTACACGACTCTGCCAGTGCAGACCATAAATCCCCGTACTCCGTGGACTCCGACCATTACCCAGCCTTTGAGCAAGACGGTCTGTAACGATGTACCTTTTGCATTCACCCCGCAAGAACTTAATCTGCAGAACGAGACGGATCCGATTACCTACCATTGGACAGTATCGGGAGATAATGAAGTAACCGGATATACGTCTCCTGGGGCAGGCACTTCCATCAGCGGCACGCTTCACAATAGTCATACCACCGCTCCGAAGACGGTCACCTATTCCGTTACGGCGCAAAAAGGTTTGTACTGTTACAGTGATCCCTTTGATGCGAGCGTAACAGTTCTCCCAGGTGGTGGCAGTACGGTGAATTTCAATCTGGATGACATCCAAAATGTTTGTCCGGGTTCCACTTTTGATATCCCTGTTACGTTTAGCAACGTGAGTCCAGGTGCTTCGGCTACGTGGAAGTTTAATGACGAACCTAAGTCTGCCACGTTGTCAGCAGATGGACAAGTATCACAATCTTTCGCCGCTCTGGAAGAATGTACGGGTGTATATACCTACGAGGTGACCGTGAACGACGGTACCTGCTCTGCCACCAAAACAGCACAGGTGACGGTAAAGGCCCCCAATCTTACCATTCTTGAGAGTCAGTATGGTAGTGAGACAGTGGCATGCATGTCAGCTGTGGTGGCTCCGCACGAGAAGAGTGGTTATACGATGCCCACATTTACTTCCTCTTGCGGAAACTATACCACACCGCCGGCCACACGCAGTGCGGATCCGGTTATTACCCGCACGGGAAGCGAATGCAATGGTACAGTGACGTATGCCTATACCTACACACTTTGCAATGGAAGCACGTCAGTGTGGAAATACATTTATACGGTGAAAGATGAGCAGGGACCGCAGTTGGACGCAGGTTATCCCACCACAGCCAATGTGGAAAACAATGGTTCATGTGTTTTCACTTATCCGGATGTGACATTGAGAAGCTTATATCAAGGCTATCTTTCCGATATTTGTACTGACTTTGACGATATTGTTATCACGCAGGAACCAGCTGCAGGTCAGTATATTCAGTCCACAGGAAGCGCACAAACCTTGTATATCACTTTGAAATTCAAGGATAATTGTGGAAATGAGACCGTGGTGGACGACGCAGTGAGTTTCACCGTTCCCGCGGCGGTCAGTGCCACTATCTCTAACCCCACAGCGGTGACCTGTGCCGGGGCGAACGATGGTTCCGCCACGGTGACGGTAACGGGTGCTTCTTCCAACCTTACATTCAAATGGGATGGCAATGATGCTTTGAATGCGGCTACATTGAGCAATGTGGCGGGTGGCATCCACACGGTGGAGGTGACCGACAATGCCACGGGCTGTGTGGCGTCCACTTATGTCATGATACCCGAGCCTACGGCTATTCGTGCATGGGTGACACCTTCTGCTCAGGCACTTTGCGAGGGCGAGACAGTCACCTTATACGCCAATGCCTCAGGAGGAGATGTGGGTACTTATAACTATACATGGAAGAAAGAGGGAACTCTCGTAGGCAGTTCTGCTTCTCTTCCAGTCAATGAAGCGGGTACATATACTTTGGAAGTGGCTGAGAAAACGGGCCACCAATGTACGAACACCAATACTGATAATACTTCTGTGATTACCGTGAACCCGTTACCAGTGGTGGCAGTTACACCGATTTCAACCACCATCTGCGAGGGTGATGATGTTGACCTGACGGTTTCCATTGACGGAAATACGACTATTGACCCCAATGAATACACCTTGCTTTGGAGTCATAGCACTGAAAGTAACCCAATAACAACGACAACTGTCACTATATCCGAAGCTGGAACATACACGGTGACGGCAATGAATATCCCTTCGGGCTGCTCCAACACGGCCACCGCCACGGTGAGCGTGTATGACGCGTTCACTCCCGGCAGCATCAGCACCGCAGGCGAAGCGGTTTGCGTCGATGGCGCTGCTTCCGAGATCCTGAGCACAGGACTCGCCTCTGGCGGCAACGGCACCATCACCTACCTGTGGCAGGTGAATGCCGGAGCGAACGGTGCTTTTGTGGCTGCTGCCGGCACCAACAACGAGGCCAACTATACGCCGACCGCCCAATATACCGGAACCGTTGGCACCTACACCTTCCGTCGTTTGGCCCATGACGTGGACTGCGCTCCCGTCAATGGCGAAAATGGCGACACCATTGCCACGGGAACCTATACGCTCACGGTGAACGCCCTGCCTGAGGCGGCCATCACGAGCCCCAATAACAGCTTTGCCATTTGTGTGAGCAGTTCCCTCGACAACACCATGCTGACCCTTAATGCCAGTCCCTCTGTGGGCAACTATAGTTACTTGTGGTCGTTGACCAATGGCGAGAACGGTACGGTGAGCGGCATCGCCACCAACAACACGTTCACCGCCTCTTGGTCCACCCCGGGCACCAAGCATGTCAATCTTACGGTGACGGACAACACCACGAACTGTCCCGCCACTGTGACGAAGGAGATCACGGTGAACGATGTGCCTTCCGCCACCATCAGCGGACAGGCGGAGGTCTGCCCGAGTGCGACTAACCAGACTATTACCGGTACGGTGACCACAACCGCCACCCCGAACTATACCTTCGCATGGACCGGCGGCGGCCTCTTTACCGACCAAACCCAAGGGAATATTACCACGACAACCTCCACGGTTTCCATTGAAAATATGCCGGATGTTTGTAACACTTCCTATACCATCAACCTGAAGGTGACCGACGGCAACGGCTGTTCCGCCAATGCCACCCCGTTCACTGTCACGGTGAAGGATGTCACCAAACCGACCTTCGCGACGGGCGATCCTATCACGGCCACCCCGGCGGACAACTGTACTTACACGATGCCGAGCCTCAACATCCAGGATGTTTTGGATCGTGTTACCAATGACGGCTGCAGCTATGACAACATCGCCTTCGTGAGCCAGAGTGTGCCGGTGGGGACTTCTTACAACCAGACCAACCAGGCGCAGACCATCCCTGTGACGGTTGTCGTGGAGGATGCCTGCCACAACACAGTCTCCCAGACGGTCAACGTGACCATCCCGGCCAACACACTGTCGGCCGAGATCTCCGGCAACACCCCGATCTGTAAGGGTGAATCTTCTACTATCACGGTGAGCAATGTCACGGGTGTGACGGGTACACCGACCTACTCTTGGGCGCATGAGACGAACTACACCAATACAACTAAGGTAACACCGACCACCTCTACGGTCTATACCGTCACGGTGACGGGTGACAACGGCTGTCAGGTGGTGAAGACCCAGAACATCGTGGTCAACGAACTGCCCACGGTGACGGTGCAGTCGGTCACGGTTTGTGCCGGACAAGGCAACGCCACCCTCTCTGCGGTGGGTACCGGCACGGGTACACTGCAATATGTGTGGAACGATGATGCGACGAATCCCACCACAGGTCCTACCTTAACCGTGCCTGCTCCTTCCACAGAGACCTCCTACACGGTTGAGGTGACCGACGGCAACGGCTGTAAGAACACCGGTGCGGGCACCATTTCCGTCCACACGCCGGTGCAGGTCACGGTGAACAACGCCGAGCTTTGTGCCGACGGCAGCGCCACGCTGACCGCTGCCTTGGCTGATCAGAACTCCCCGCTCTACAGCTGGGAACCTTCCACCTACTTGAGCGCGGCCACGGGCGCGAGCGTCACCTTCAGAAACGCCCCGGCCTCCACAACGGACTATCAAGTGACCGTTACGGGCACCGACGACCACGGCTGTACCAGCACGGCTACGGCTTTGGTTAAGGTGAACCCGCTGCCGGCAGTGTCCATCAATCAGGTGAATCCGCTCTGTCCGAATGCCGGCAGCACCACAGTCACCGCTAATGTGACCACCACCACAGCTACGCCTTACACGTACAATTGGAGTGCCGGCACGGGATTGACCTTGAGCAACCAGACCGACAATGCTGCCACCTCACGAGTTACCGCCTCCTTCGACCCGGCTTGCAGCAGCGCCTACACGGTGAACTTGAACATCGTGGATGCCAAGGGTTGTACCGCCACGGCGGAGCCCATCACCATCACGGTGAAGGACGAGGCCGCCCCGGTGATCGGCACCATTGCAGATGTCACCGCTACGGCTGCCGGCAACTGTACCTACAAGATGCCGAATCTGTCGGCAACGGTGCTGGGAGCCACGCAAGACAACGTCTGCGGCTATGAAGGCAACACCGTGTCCTTCGTCAGCCAGAGTGTGCCGGTCAATACGGTGTATAACCAGACGAACCAACAGCAAACCATCACGGTGAACGTGGTGGTGGAGGATGCCTGCCACAATCAATCCAACGCAGACGTGACAGTGATCATCCCCGCCAACAGCTTCACGGCGGAGATAACGGCTTCCGATGCCGTATGTTACAATGGAAGCAAGACCATCGCGGTGACTCCGTCCAATGCGTATAATAATGAGGTTCATTACCAGTGGAGCAACACGGATGAGGATGTCGCTTCCCAAACGCTGGAGAACCTTACGGAAACGACCACCTACATGGTCACGGCCACCGACGGCAACGGCTGTCATGTGGAACTGAACACCACGGTGACGGTGAACGCCCTGCCGGTGGTGACGGTGAGCAACGCCACGGTCTGTAACGGCCAGGGCACGGCCCAGCTGGTCGCCACGGTGACGGGTGCGGAACCGTTCCAGTATGCTTGGAAAGACGCCAGCAACCAGACGGTGGGTGAAAACAATGCCACCCTCACACTGGTGAATCCTGCCGTTGCTCAAGACTACACTGTGACGGTGACGGATGACCACGGCTGTGTGAACAGCGGCACGGGTCATCTGAGCCTGGACACCATCCCGAACATCCAAATCACGAACACGCTGCCTGCCGAGGTTTGTGCCAATAGCACCCTGCAGTTGACAGCCGCCAAGGGCGAGACCTACGTATGGGAAGCTCCCACGGGCGTTACGCTGAGTGCCACCACGGGCGCGAGCGTCAACTTCAGCTCCGCCGAAGCAGGTTCATACACGGTGACCGTGACGGGCACCAACAGCAACGGCTGTTATGCTTCTGCTGATATTACGATTACCGTGAACGCGCTGCCTGTTCCTGAAATTACTTCAACAGACTTGAGCATCTGCCAAGGCCAGCAAACCACGACTTTGACGGTCACGGGTGCCACTGGTGAGTATAAATGGAACAACAATGAGACTGATCAAACCATTACGGTAGATGCTGCCGGTACCTACACGGTGACGGTGACGGATGCCAACAATTGTAAGGGCAGTGCCTCCGCCATGGTAACGGCCAACCCGATGCCGACTGCAACCCTCGCCGTGGACGATGCCACCATCTGCCCCAACGGTCAGCAGAGTGCCAACTTCACCCTGACGACTGGCAGCGGCACGGTGGCGAACGGCAGTGACTTCACCTACGTGTGGTATTTGAACGATGTAGCAATCACGGGAACGCCCGCTCCTACCACTTCTTATACCACCTCCGCGGATGGCACCTACAAGGTGACCATCACCGATGATGAGGGTTGCTCTGTCACCTCCAACACGGTGACCATCAACTACCACACACTGCCCACCGTGACGGTGAACAACGCCAACATCTGCGCTTCCGGCACGGCCACGCTGATGGCCAACGGCGCGCAGACCTACACCTGGGATCCTGCCACCAATCTGACAGTGAACAACGCCAATGCCACCTTCAGCGGCGCGGCGGCCGGCACCTACACAGTGACGGTGACGGGCACCGACGGCAACGGCTGTCATAACACGGCTGAGGCCACCATCAAGGTGAATCCTGAGGTGGTGCTGACCTTGGCAAATGGTTCCGGCGCCAAGGACCAGAACCTGTGTGCCAATTCGCCGTTGACAGACATTGTCTTTAATATCGAGAATGCGACTATCAGCCAGTCGGCGGGTGTGCTGCCCACGGGTGTGACCTTTAATGCTGATACGAAGACCATATCGGGTACTCCGACCCAGACGGGCACATTTGAATACACCATCAAGGCTACCTCCAACCAGACCAACCCGACCTGTGAGCCGGTCTATATCACCGGTACCATCAAGGTGAATCCGACCGTGCAGCTGACGGTGACCCCGGCCACGCAGGAGATTTGTGCCGGCGGTGACATCCAGACGATTACGCTCACCAGCGTCAACGGCACGCTGCCCACGACCTTGAGTCTGGTTAGCGGTCTGACCTACACGCGCACGGACGACTTCAACGCCACCATTACCGGCAGCATTGCCACGGCGAACGAGAACGGCTATATATATAATATTGTAGCCGCCAGCAACCAGACGAATCCGCAGTGTGAGGCTGTTAACAAGGATGTCACCATTACTGTGCATCCGAATCCGGTGGCGGCGATTGCGACCATCCCGACCGTATGTCCGGCCAATGGCACACAGAACATTACGGCCAATGTCACCACCCCAACCACGGCCAACTACACCTACGCCTGGACGGGTGGGGTAGTGTTGACGCCCGCCACAACGACCACGGATGCTGCCTCCAACACGGTGAGCGCCGCTGTGCCGGTGACTTGCGATAACAGCTACACCATCAACCTGACGGTGACCGACCACTACGGTTGTCAGGCCACGGCCACGGCCACGATGGCGGTGAAGGACGAGACCACGCCGACCATCGCGACGGTGGCAGCAGTGGCAAACAACAACAATAAAGTGACGGCAACCTCCATCGGTAACTGTAAATACACGGTGCCCGATCTGACCACCTCTGACTATGTGACGGTGGCTGACAATTGCACCACACAACCGCTGCAGGTGTCGCAGAACATCACTCCCGGCACCCAATTCACCTCCGAGGAGACCTCCAAGGTGGTGACCGTTACGGTAACGGACGGCTGCGGCAAATACGCAACTGTTGACATCACGGTGGAGAAGCCTGCTGCGGTGGCGGTTAACATCACGGCCGGTGCTGCGGGCGTCTGCTTGGGCGACAACACCACGCTGACCGCCAGCGCCACCTCCGGCAATGGCAACGACAACATCACCTACACCTGGAGCCCGAACACGGGACTCTCCGCCACCAATACGGCGGAGGTGGTGGCTACGCCGGCCACAACGACCACCTACACGGTGACGGCTCGCGACGGCAACGGCTGTTCCGCCACGGCGACCCAAGAGGTGGCGGTCTATACGCTGCCCACGGTGGAGATTGCCGATGTGACGGACCTCTGTCCTAATGCCGGCAACACCCCGTTGACGGCCACGGCTGCTTTGGCTGGCGCCACCAATCCGACCTTCAACTACAGCTGGAGTTGCGAGACCCTGAACTGGACGGCTACGGCTTCTGAACAGGGCACCACCAACACGCAGACATTAACGAACATCCCGAGCACCTGCACGGCGACTGCCTACACGGTGAGCGTCGAGGTGACGGAGCTTTCTCACAACTGTAAGGCCACGAACACCAACACCGTGACGGTGAAGGACGAGGAGAATCCGACAATAACGCCCAGCGTGACCACTATTCAAGCTTCTACAACAGGCGGTGGCGGATGTACCTACACTATGCCTAATTTAATCACGGCTATCAGCTATACGTTGAATGATAACTGTACATCAGCGACTGATTTGCAAGGCACGCTTTCCCAGTCTGTGGCTGCTGGCACGACTATTTCCGAGACTACGCCGGTGACGGTGACCATCACGGACGGCTGTAACCACACCGCCTCCACGACGATTGTGGTGACGGTGCCGGATGCCTTTACCATTGCAGAGAATACGTTGGGACACAAGAATGTGACTTGTCCTGGCGGCCATGACGGTGAGGCTATGATTGACATTGATCATATTGTCGGTGGTACTGCACCGTTCACTTATACGGTGGATGCCGGCACATACGGAAGCAGTCATATCTTCACAGGTCTGACAGCGGGTACGCACCATCTGACGGCCAAGGATGTCAATGGCTGTACCTCTACAGTGGATGTGGTCATTATCGAACCGGATCCGTTCCAGGTGACGGTTACGCCTGTGAATGCCACCTGTGCCAACAATGACGGTTCTGTAACGGTCACAGTGACGGGCGGTACGCCTTCTGATCTTACAGGTTATACGTTCAAATATAGTGGAACATTGGAATACGGTGAACCCGATTATTCCAATGGTAACGGTGTCGCATCTTTCTCACCGCATGTTTTGAACAATTTGAAAGTGGGTTCATACACAGTAACCATCCTTGATCATGAAGGTTGCTCTCCGGCTGCTCAAACATTCACTATCGGATTGAACAACAACTTGGTAATCACGGAGATTCCTCAACCGGCTCCGATCTGTTCCGGTGGTAGCTTTGCCACCCAGCCGGTGACTACCACGCCGGGCACCACCTACTATACATGGAATGCGCCCGAGCAGAACCCTGCCAACGGTGTGAATAACACTTCTGGTTCAAACTCTACTACGCAATATACGGTTGCCGGTTCCAACTTGGAGAACGTTACAACCAACCAAGTTCCTGTGACGTTGACTTACCATGTGACAGCCCACAACGGTGTTTGTACTTATGATGCCGACTTGGTGATGACCGTGACGGCCACGGTGCGTCCGCAGGTGACCATCACTCCGGAGAACTATACGGTTTGTCCGAATGCAGGCACTCAGGAGTTGAGCGCTCAGATCGCTCATGTCTATGCTGAAAAAGATACCTTGACCTGGACATTCAACAACGGGAATCCGTATGAGATGACGCACACGGATCCTTCATCGACCTATACGGAGACCTATACGGTCACAGTTCCCGATGATGAATGTGAACATGTATATCCTTACATTGTCACATATAAGGACGGTGTCTGTACCAACAGTGCCGAAGGTTCTGTGACGGTTACGGTGGCTGACGGCATTGTGATTATGCCGCCCGCTTTGGTGGATACGACGGTCAACTGCTATGCTGACATTGTCACGCCTCATACGAAACGCCACAAGATGCCGATTAGCATTGTTGACGCATGCGGTCAGGTGATTGAATGGAACATGGGATATACTGCGATGGGAGCAGAACCCGCGTATGTGTCCTGCAATGGTGACAAAGTATTTACATACACGTATTCTGACTGTAGCGGTCATACAAAAGATTACATTTACAAGTACCATATTGTGACCCCGGCATTGAATGTGCCAGAAAACGGAGCCCAGTCGGTCGTCTGCGAGAGCGATGCGGTGACACCTAACACACCGCAGACCTTAATTGATGCTTGTGAAAGGGCAGTTCCCGCCGTCCTCGTTCCCAGCACGGCGGAGGCTCCGAACCCGGTAAGCACGGTGGTGGACGGCAGTGGTACGGTGACCTACCATTACACCTACACTACCTGTGACGGTACGGTGAAAGATTGGTACTATGTCTATACGGTCAATCCGGATGCGTTCACTCCCGAGGAGAATGTGGAGGTGACGAGAAACTGCAAGAACGGACTGATTGAGGCAGCGGACATTCCTGTTCCCAACTTCAGCATTTGCGGCACTCACATCGACTTCACCCTGCGTTCAGGTTATCCTCAAGACAACTTCACGCAGGACTGCGGTACACGTACCTACCTGTACGACTATGTGGTGAACGGTGAACCTTACACTTGGACCTACAAGGAGACGGTGGAACCGTCCGACTTCGAAATGCCTGACGATGGTGAGGAAACGGTAAATTGTTATACAGCTATCCATACGCCTGCTTTGCCGGATGTGACTGACGCTTGTTACAATGAGCTGCAACCGTTTAGCGGCCCAGTCATCAATCCTGCTGACTTCACGGGTTGTACGGGCGATGTGACGTACACCTACACCTACAAGGATTGTCAGGGTCATGTGCATCCGTGGGTTTACACCTACCACGTGAATGACAACGTACCCCCGACTTTCACCACGCTTCCTGCGAATAACACGGTGGCGGCAGACCACACGTCGGATGCAAACGGTTGTTACTACACTTACCCGAATCTGACGGACGGCGATGTGGTGGCCACTGCCAACTGCAGCGGTGCCAATGCCTCAATTACCTACAGTCAGGATAAGACTGCTGGTACATCAATCACGCAAACCGATGAGGTCCAGAACCTGCCGGTGGTGGTGACGGCCACCAACGGCTGCGGCATTTCTTCCACCACGACGGTTTACGTCACGGTGCCTGCGTTACTGACGGTGGCGGAGGTCGCCTCTGTGCACAAGAATGTGACCTGCTTTAATGGATCTGATGGTATTGTAAAAGTTGAAGCGACAACAGGTACGGGCACATCCCCGTATCAGTACAGTATCAACACCACTGCCACTCAGAATTTGGCAGGTGTGTTCACGAATCTTTCTGTTCCTGCCAACCCGACCTCCGGCACGGATGCCCATGGCGATATCTGGTACGGCAACTACACGGTAACGGCCACTGACGCCCACGGCTGCCAAGCCACCACGGAGGTGACGATTGCCTCTCCGGTGGAGCTTGCATGGAAGAATTGTCCGTCTGATTTGGTGTTCTGCTGCGACGAAGGACAGAATTATGCAACGGTGATTCCGGGTGTTAGATACACAAAACCGACTTTGAATACAACTGCAAATTATACGGATGAAGAAATTGCCCTTAATGCAGACAATTATCAGTATCCTATTGGTACCACGTCTGTGGCTTATTATACTGAGGATGCATGTAAGGATTATGAAGGAGTGGAATGCTCATTTAACATTATTGTCTTAGGAAATCCTTCCGTCAGTTTTGCCAATCAAGATTTGGCGGATCAAACCAAGTGTTTCGGTCAGCCGATTGATGATATCATGCTGAATTTTGAGCATGCCACCCTTTCGGCAACGGGTCTGCCCGATGGCGTGACCCTTGATGCCGAGAATGGCAAAATCTTCGGCACGCCTACGGCTACCCCTGCCCTACAGGGCACGACGTACAACTACGTTATCACCGCCACCTCTAACCAGAGCGCTGGCAATGTGACGGGTTGCGGTGTTCAAACCCTCAACGGTTCCATCACGGTGAGTCCCGCCCCGACGGTGTCCCTCGCCCTCACAAGGGAAGAGAGCTGTACGGGTAGTGATGCTATCATTACTGCGACGATGACCAGTGGAACGGTTATCCCGACGGTTTTTGCTGCTTTAGATGATGGAGGACATGAGACGTTATTGACTACTACCCCCAAAGAGTATGGTGATCAATACCATATTGCCGCTGGGCAGCATACGGTTACCGTTTGGGCGTTCGATATGAACACGCAAACTGAGGGCTGCTCTGCCACCGCCACTATCGAGGTGACCCTCGACAGTCCGTATCCCGATCATATCTTCGACAACATCACTGCCGACAATATCTGCAGTGGTGCCACCTTCCACGTTACTCCGAACGCTCCCAACTTCCAGGGCTATACCACCAAATATCAGTGGGCTGAACCCGTTGTGACGGATATTACCGGTGGTGAGTCTGCTACTGGACAAAGCGATGTGAATGGTACGCTGAACAATACGACAGCGGCTGAACAGAATGCGGTTTATACGGTGACCCCGACCACGGGCAACGTCTGTGTGGGCGACCCGTTCACGGTGACAGTTCCGGTTTATGGACAACTGACCCTCGCCGAATCTTCCCCCAATGCTTCTTATTGTAAGGGCGATGAGGATGTGGCTGACCTCGCTGTGACCGCCAACGCAGGCGGCGGCACCTACACCTACCAGTGGAGTGTCTCTAAAGATGGCGGCGAATACACGAATGTGGGTGAAAACAGCAACAGCAACACCTACACGCCCAGCACCGACGAGGCCGGCATCTTTGTCTATAAAGTGACTGTTCACGATGTGGCCGGTTGCGGTGACAGTACTCGCACCATTGCCACTATTACGGTGAACGACACCATCGTGCCGAACATCGGTGAGGATGCTAATATTTGTGTCAACAGCTCGTTGATCAACAACACGCTGACAATCACCGACCAGGCTGACAATGCTTCCGATTACACCTACGCTTGGACGCTCGGCGACGGCGGTTCCATCACCTCCACGCCGACCAACAGCAACAGTATCACGGCCGAGTGGACCTCCGCAGGCGTGAAGACGGTATCCCTTGTGGCAACGAATACCACCACGGGTTGCAAGTCTCGTGCTAAGAAGACCATCACCGTTTATGACACCCCTGTTCCGACATTGAACAATGAGAATGTTTGTATCTCTACATCTACTTCAAATAACACCCTGACCCTGACCACCGACCAGAATCAGAATGATTATGCTTGGACAGTGGGCGCAGACGGTTCCTATACAGGCAGTGGCTACACCGTGGATGCCCAGTGGAGCAGCATCGGTAACAAGACCATTTCGGTTACCTACACGGATGAGCATGGTTGTCGCGCCACAACCACCAAGGTGGTTCAGGTTAAGAATATTCCTACCCCTGTGCTGAACAACAGTGCCGTTTGTGTGTACAATTCCACCACCAACAACACACTGACCTTGAATACCACTTCTGGTATGACAACATACGTGTGGACACTTGGGGAAACTGATGAGGGCACGATTACTGCCGGTCAGGGAACCTCCAGCATCACCGCTAATTGGTCCACAGCCGGCAGCAAGACCGTGACGGTTGCCATTACTAACAGCGACAACTGTACGGCCTCCACTTCCGCCACCATCACGGTGAACGACATCTCCACTCCGACCATTACCGGTAACCAGGTTATCTGTGTCAGTAACTCCAACACAACGGATGTGCTGAGTCTGGCTACAGAGACGGGTATGAGCAGCTATGTCTGGAATGTTGACGGTGGCACCATCCTCAGCGGCAACAACACGGCCTCCATCACTGTGGAGTGGGCTGCCGATGGCAACAAGACCGTGTCGGTGAACTACACCAATGCGGCCGGTTGTACCAACCCGACTGCAACTGAATACGCGGTGACGGTATATCCGAATCCCACCCCGACCATCACGGGTGACGACAATATCTGTGTCAGTACCTCCGCCACCAATACGGAACTGACGCTGAAGACTCAGTCGGGCATGAGTGAGTATGCTTGGACATACGGGGATGCCACATTGGTGTCAGGCGGTACTGCCACGGACAGTACGATCACGTTGAAGTGGAGCGCCACGGGAAGCAAGACGGTGACGGTCAATTACAAGAACGCCAACGGCTGTACTAGCCCGACGCCTGCTTCCAAGACTATCACGGTGAATGCTTTGACAGTCCCGACCCTCACGGGCGGCGAGGTCTGTATCAACACCTCCGAGGCTAACACCACTTTCAGCCTCTCCACGCAGAGTGGCATGAGCGATTATGTGTGGACTCTTGGCGAGGGTGGCACATCCACAGGAGAAGACAACGCTATCACGGCTCAATGGAACTCGGTTGGCGAGAAGACGGTCACGGTGACTTTCAAGGATGGTAACAACTGTACTACCACCTCTACTGCCACGGTGATGGTCTATCCGAAACCTACGGTGGAAATCACTGGATACAACAGCCAGTGCTACAATACATCTGATGGTTTCATTACCTTGAATTTGGCTGCCGGAACTCCGAACTATACGGTGGCTTGGAATGATGACAATGTAACGACCAACGGTAGCACAGGTTCCCTTGGCAATGGAGCATACACTATCAGCAACCTTGCCGACGGCAATTACACCATCTCCGTGACCGACAGCAAGGGTTGTAAAGTCTCCACCTCCCAGGCTGTTGAGCAGATTGCCCAGACCTTGACGGTGACAGCTGCTTCTCCGGTTGCTTGGACGTATGACGGACAAGAACATACGGATGCAGGCTACACGATTGCTTTCGGTAACGAGAGCTACACTGTAGCTGCAGCTGATGCCACCACGGGTCACGCGCTCACGAACAACGATGTGGTGACGGCTGTTGTGACAGGAGCCATCACTGACGTTGGTACGGAAACCAATACCGTTTCCTCCGTGAAAGTGATGCGTGGCGAGACGGATGTGACCTGCTACTATAATATTGTAAAGGTGAATGGTGAGCTGAAGGTGAATGCTGCAGAGTTGACCATCGCCTTGAATGCCGAGAAGGTTTACGACGGCACGGTGTTCACCAGCACCTATTCCACTGCCAATACGCATTATCAAGTGTCTGGTTTGGTGGACGGGGATGCCATTACGGCCGGTGTGGTCACCTCTGACGGTTCTAATATCGGTACTTATACCAATGCAACTGATGCAACTTTGACTTGTGCTCCGAGCGGTTTTGCGACCACGAAGGGCATTGGTAATTACACTGTTGTTTACGATTTGTCGCAGACGATCACGGCGAGACCTCTCGAGCTGACGGCTAACGACGCGACGAACGAGTACACGGGTTCCACCATTACCTATGCTACGGCAGGGGATGCAGAAATTCCGTACTATGCTATCACCAGTGGTAGCCTTGTTACCGGCCAGAGCATCACGGCCATCGCCTTGACGGGTGAGGGCGTGACGGTTGACGAGTATCCGATCACGATCACGGAGAATAGTGTGGTGATCAGCGATGCCTCCAATAACGATGTGACGGCAAACTACAACATTACACGTGTTGCGGGCACGCTTGAAATCACGGCTTCCACGGAGGAACTGAAGGTTGTCTCGTCGAACGGCAGCTGGACCTACGACGGCGACGCCCATACGAAATATGAGTACACGGTGACCTACGGAACCGGCGAGAATGCGTTCACGCAGACCGTGACAGTTGCCGCTGGAGCCACTACGGCCACGGTCACGCTTCCGACGAACGACGTGGTGACAATCACGCCTGCCGAGACGGCGACGATCACGCACGTTGCGCCGAGCGGCGTGACGAACGCGTTCAGCTTCACGGTGGCGCACAGCGACCAGTACATCAACATGACCAAGACCGAAGGCACGCTGACGGTGACGCCCGCGACGCTGACGATCACGACGGGCACTGCCAGCAAGGAATATGACGGCCAGCCGCTGACGGCAACCGGTAATATATCCGGCTTCGTG
>JAEEHQ010000008.1 GCA_016280915.1 Bacteroidales bacterium | reverse complement strand
TTTTTTAAACACGAATTATCATTAATTAATCATGAATTAACCATTAATGGCTGGCGCGGACTTTTATTTCTGAGAGTTATTGCTTTACGGATTGCAAATCCTTATAGTATTTTGCGTCAGATTGCAAATCTGCCGCAACGGAAAACGCGGAAAACGCAGAGTTTACTTTAAACTTTCAATAACCTATAACCCATAACCAATAACCTATAAACTTTCAACTACTTTAAACTCTAAACTCTAAACTCTAAACTTTCAACTTTCAATAACCTATAAACTTTAAAAAACATGGAAAAGACTCCTATTCGCGTCTATGGACGCAGCGAGCTGGCACAGCTTTACTATGGTCGGCCTATCTCGGACCGCGGTGCCAGGATGTGGTTTATGAAAGAGCTCTCGCATGTGCCGGGCCTGATGGAACGGCTGAGGGAACTGGGCTTCACCCAGCGGAGCAAAATCTTCTCAAGGGCACAGGTGAAGGCTATTTTTGAGGCTCTGGGGGAGCCCTGACCAAGGGGGTGCAAAGGTATTTATGGGAACGGACGGGAAGCATTCGGAAAGTATCGGAAGCATTGGGAACAGAAGGGAAATGCAATCGAAAAAAGGTTGTATCTTTGCATCGTCGAAAAGGGAGAGAAGTGCGCACAGAGGTGGAAGGAAGCCCCGACGCCCCACTCCTCTCCCTGCCGACCCCTCCTCCACAAAACACCCGACTAAGGACCGGGCCGAGGAGGCTGAAACAAAAGCGTTATGGCAATATTAACCGGTATCAACACCCGTCTGCGCGGCTCGGCTGGCGACTGGACTTTCTCGCAACTCAACGGCCAGACGGTGGCAAAACAGAAAATGCAGGCTAAGGAGACCCCCAAGCGTACCTTTGCCCAGATGATCCGCCGCGTGCAGTGGGCCAACCTCGTGGCTCTTTACCGCTCTTTCGACGGCAACCTGCATCCTTCGTTCGAGAACAAGGACAGCCGCGTGAGCGACTACAACGAGTTCATGAGCGCCAACATCGGGGCCGCTCCCGTCTATCTGACCAAGGATCAGGCCCGTCAGGGCGGCTGCGTGGTGGCTGCCTATCAGGTGACTCGCGGTTCCCTGCCTTCAGTCATCATGACTGAGGATGCTTCCCACCTCGTTTCCACCGACATTGCACTGGGTGGTCTCACCATCAGCGCAAGCACCGACATCAAGGCTTTCAGCGATGCCGTTGTGCAGAACAACCCCAACTATCGCTATGGCGACCAAATCACTTGCTTCATCGCCACGCAGACCATGGATGCCGCTACTGGTGTTCCCCGCGTGACTATCGAGGCACTTGAAATCACCCTCGACGGTGCCGACGACGAGACCATGCTCTATGACGTGGTGAACGCTCACGGCTTCAGCACCGTCAGCGGTAATTTAGGCGCAGATTCAGCCGTCAACGGTGCTATTGTGTGGATTCACAGCCGTCGTGCCTCTTCTGGCACCAAGGTCAGCACCCAGCGTTTCATGGTCAACAACTCCATCCTGTCCGGCTTCCAGACTGAGGATGCTCGCGACAAGGCTATCATTTCCTATGGTGGCACTCTGTCCGAGGAGTTCTTGACTCCTAACACGCCCGCTGCTCCCAGCGTAAACCCTTAGACACGGTGACGCTCTCATTCAACGTGAGTCCCAATGGTTCGGTTACTGCCAACGGCAATCCTATCATAGACGAACAACAAGTCGAATATGAGCGCGGAACAATCGTCCACCTTCACGCAGAACCAGACCCAGGTGCATCCTTCGTAGGTTGGAACCAAGGCGAATGGTTCGAGGAAGATTGGGACATCACGGCAAATGAGGACGCTGTAATCACCGCAGAATTCACTCTGTAAGCTTTGTTTCATAACACGATTTTAGAAATTTGAGTCTCTTAAAGGGTTGCTGTTTACAGGGCAGCCCTTTGCTTTGACGCTCGATTTCTCGCAGAAATCGCAGAAAACGCAGAGTTTACTCTCAACTTTCAACTCTCAACTTTCAATAACCAATAACCTGTAACCAATAAACTTTAAACTCTCAACTCTAAACTCTCAACTTTCAATAACCTATAAACAATAACCTATAAACTCTCAATTATAGAACATCGAAAGAAACGAAAAACACGAAAATGCAAGTTAAAGCTTGTTTTCATGTCACACAGTTTTTACTTTAAACTTTAAACTCTTCATTTCTTTAAATATTAAGCTTTAAACTATCAACTCCAAACAGACTATCAACTCTAAACTTTAAACTCTATACTTTCAACTCACGGATTTCACACTTTGTAGCAAACATTTTGCAAGATACATTATTATATATATTTGCACTATTTTACAAATTTGGCATATAAAGATAATCCATTTATATTCAGAGCATACCAAATATAAGAACCGTGTGAAATTCTATTCGGCTATAGTCAGTTCAGTTGCTATTAGCTCTGCCTGTTTCAATACAGTTTCTGTTGCCAGCTGCTGCATATCGGGAGGATAGCCGAAACGACGAAGCAGACGTTTGACCGCCACTTTCATCTTAGCACGCACATTCTCCTTGATGGTCCAATCGATGGTGCTGTTCTTGCGGATAGTCTCTGTCAGCACTACGGCAAGCTCGCGTAATTTGTCCTTGCCCATCAGTTCGATGGCACTTTGGTTACTAGCAACAGCAGAGTAAAAAGCGTATTCATAAGGTTCTAACCCCATATCCTGTGCAGCCGTGTCGCTTGCCACAATCTGCTTGCTAAGCTTAATGAGTTCGTCTATCACCTCAGCAGCGGAGACTATCTTGTTGTGGTATCGTGTGATGGAGCCGTTGAGCATCTCCATCAATGTACGCCCTTCAACAAGGTTGTATTTCGAACGTGCCTTGATTTCGTCTGCCAACAGTTTGCGCAGCACCTCCAAGGCGATGTTCTTGTGCTCCATGCCTTTCAACTCCATTAAGAACTCTTCTGAGAGTATAGAGATGTCGGGCTTCTTGATGCCGGCAGCATCAAAAAGGTCTATCACCTTTTCAGACACCAACGCGTGGTCTATTACTTGCCTTATGGTGGTCTCAATTTCTTCGTTGGTATGACCATCTGGTTTGGTGTCGAACTTGCACAGGCGGGCTTTCACAGCTTGGAAGAAAGCCACCTCGTCTTTCACGTTCATTGCTGCCTCGTGCGGAATAGCCAGAGCAAAGGCTTTCCCTAACGCAGTCACCTCATTGACAAAACGCTTCTTGCCGTCCTCTAATCCTAGAATGAAATCTTCGGTTTTGAGAATCCACGACAGTTTTCCAGAGGTGCCGGCGGTGAAGTACTGCAGCCAATCCAACCCGTGCAGCATCTGCTCCACCACCTCCAGTTTTTCCTTCATCAATTCAACTGCTTGCGACTGCTGCTGTGTGGGGTCACCTTTACCTCCTGCATCTGAATAGAAAGACAGGGCCTTCTTCAGGTCGGCGGCAATGCCGAGATAGTCCACCACCAGTCCGCCGGGTTTGTCTTTATAGACACGGTTCACACGGGCAATGGCCTGCATCAGGTTATGCCCTTGCATGGGTTTGTCGATATAGAGGGTGTGCAGACACGGTACGTCAAAGCCCGTCAGCCACATGTCGCGCACTATCACCAACCGTAGTTCATCATCTGGGTCTTTCATGCGGTCGGCCAACTTGTGACGGTCAGCCTTAGTAGTATGGTGCTTGGCGATAGCTGGTCCGTCGGAGGCCGAGGTGGTCATCACCACCTTTATCACACCCTTTTTCAGGTCGTCACTATGCCATTCAGGTCTCAGTTTGATGATTTCATTATAGAGTTCCACAGCAATTCTGCGACTCATGGCTACAATCATCGCCTTGCCCTCAAACACCTGTTGGCGTGCCTCAAAGTGCTCGACTATGTCGCGTGCAATGTTCTTCAACCTGCTGGGACTTCCAATGAGGGCTTCCAGCTGTGTCCATTTGGCTTTGGCTTTCTGAACATCGTTCATATTTTCCACCTGCAGCTCTTTGTCCAACTCCTCCACCAGTTTGCGTCCCTCAGCACTCAATTCTATCTTAGCCAGTCGGCTCTCATAGAAGATGCGCACCGTGGCACCGTCTTCCACTGCTTGGGCAATGTCGTACACATCGATATAGTTGCCGAATACTGCGGGCGTGTTCTTGTCGGTCAGCTCTATGGGTGTGCCAGTGAAACCGATATAGGTGGCATTGGGCAGCGCATCGCGCAAGTATTTGGCAAAGCCATATTTGATTTCGGAGCCTATCACCTCATCCGCCTCGTTCCTCACCTCCACAGCCTTGGCCTTAAAGCCGTATTGTGTGCGGTGTGCCTCGTCGGCAATCACGACTACATTGGTGCGGTCGGTCAGCAGGTCATAGACATTGCCCTCTTCGGGCTGGAACTTTTGGATGGTGGTAAAGACTACACCGCCCGACTGCACTTGCAACAGGCTTTTCAAATGCTCGCGGCTCTCAGCCTGTATGGGTGTCTGTCTTAATAGTTGTTTCGACGCGACAAAGGTCTCAAACAGTTGGTCGTCCAAGTCATTCCTGTCGGTGATGACAACGACTGTGGGATTGTTCAACCGCTGCACAATCTTACCCGTATAAAACACCATCGACAGCGACTTGCCGCTGCCTTGTGTGTGCCACACCACTCCGGCGCGGTGGTCGCCCTCGACCTGCTCTTTGACGCTCTTAAAGCCGAAGTTAATAGGAGACTCGGCGACGACGGGTATCTTGCTGTTGATTCCTGTGGCTCTTAGTGTGGATTCCACTGCCTTGTTGACGGCATAGTATTGGTGGTAGGCTGCCAGTTTCTTCACCGTCGTAATGGTGATTTGGCCTGTTTCCTTGTCCTCGTGCTTGTCTTTCTCGAATACGGTGAACGAGCGTACCAAGTCGAGCAGGGTCTCGGGGTTGAGCATACCGCGCACCAACACCTCCAGCTCGCCTACCAGATGTGATGCTATGGTCTCACCGTCTTCACTCTTCCATGCGGTGAAACGGCTCATACCAGATGATAGTGTACCTGCTTTTGCCTCCAAACCATCGCTGATAGCAATCACTTCGTTGTACCGGAACAGCGAGGGTATCTGCTCTTTATAGGTGCATATCTGATCAAATGCTTTAGCTATGGTAGCCTCCTCGTCGGCGGCATTCTTTAGTTCCATCACCACCAGCGGCAGTCCGTTGACAAACAGCACCACATCGGGTCGCAGGTTATGGCCGTCTTCTATCACGGTGAACTGGTTGACCACGGTGAAGTCGTTGTTCCATGGGTCGTCTAAATCCACCAACCTCACCGGCTTGCCACGCTCCTCACCCTTCTCGTACACCGACACCTTCACGCCCTGCGTCAGTAGTTCGTGGAACAGCTCGTTGTCGGCCAGCAGGTCGGTTGAGCCGATACGCATTACCGTCCTTACAGCATCCTCCAACACTGCCACTGGCAACTGGGGGTTAAGTCTTCGCACAGCATCCTCCAGTTTACCCCGAAGCACTACCTCCTCCAGCGATGACCGCATAGGGTTCTCCCCTTCCGGCGCGATGTCAGGGCCATACAGGTACTCGTACCCCTTGCCCTCCAGCAGCTCTATGGTCATCTGCTCAATGTCCGATTCTGTCAGCTTGGTCATAATTCAATTGTATTCAGTTTCCAATAACCTTCCTTTCGGCCTCCTATTCGTTCCAGGAAACCATTATCTTTAAGGAATTTAATATTACGCATTATTGTTTTTCTGCATACTCCCATGAGTTGTGATATTTCATCAAAGGTGGCTTCTCTGTTTTTTCTTAAAATATCAACTATAATAGCTTGTGTATTATTTAATATAACACGACTTTTTTCTTTAGGGACAGAAACGTTTTCTTTAGGGACATCTTTAGGGACATTGTCAGTTGCATTATTATCATAATCAACTTCCGGCCAGTTATTTACACTATTCTCTATAGGGACATCTTTTGAATTATTCAATATTACAAGTTTACCACAACCTTCATGTACAGGGATAAAGATGTTGATAAAACTGCGTTCATCATTGGTTTCAACTACTGCACGTGGAGAGCCATTCTTGCGTAGCCACAGGGCATCACTCTGTTCCATACGGATGGCAAACCGCTCCATCTGTGCGGCAATATCCGCCACCAGTCCCACTGCCTTTGCAGACAGCGTGAAAGGCGGCCTGTAGCCATAATATGTCTTTGTCTTTTTTTCTGCCATAATTTATCAAATTCTGTCAGTCTCCCTTCTTCGGTCCTTCTTCTTGGGTTCTATGCCCCTATAGTGATGGTTTGATAGTGTTAATCCGAAAACAGATAATCTTCGTTATATTCTATATGGTAATGTTTCAAGAATTCAATGTACTCCTCCTGAAACGTTCTTTTTTTGTGATGTTCTATCTGATTTAAGATGTATTGTTTAGTTTTTTCGACCTGTGAGTCACTCACCGAGAACACTCCATATCCACTTTGCCATGCAAATTTTGTATACCTTGAATTGATTGTTTTCAACCATTTACTGCTACACTTTTTAATGTCCTCAACAAGGTCAGCAGTTGAGATTGTCCTCGGTAAAGTACATAAAACATGAATATGGTCGGGCATGCCACCTATCTGGATAACAAAACTGCCTTTTTTTCTCAATATTCCGTCAATATAAGCATATACCTTTGGACAATCGTCCTCCAACATTGCAATTCCTTCATTCTTTATGTGGAATACAAGATGAATATATATTTGGGATAATGATTGAGCCATAACTATATGTTTATTGTAAAAACAATGTTTGTCGACAATTTGAAAACAGCATAACTGACTGAACCGAGGCAACGCCTTTGGTGAACGGCAGCACAACAGCCTGTAGGGCTGCAACAGATGTAGACCAGCGGCAACGCCCTGGGTATGCCGATACGACCCCATCAAATGCAGCCTGTATGGCTGCAACGACATGATGCACACCATGATTTTGTTGCAGCCTTTCAGGCTGCTTTGTGACGGGTGGCGACATGAACGTATGGCGTTGCCATACGCTATATCTATTAGAGCCTTTCAGGCTCCCCTTGCCACCGTCCTTTTCCATTGTTTATTCTGTAGTGCAGTTCTTATATTGATTAACACATATTAATAACGCATTTGTATCCAAATTATTGTCCACCTACTTTCACTTCGCCAGACATTAGGCGTGGAAGAAGGGCGTCTCGCTGTGTAGTCAGTGTTTGCATTTGTTGTTGGTTGGATTTTGTTTTCTTGTAGAATGGTGTAACAATTCTTTCATAATCGTCTAAAGTAGTTTGTGATGGAATTTCTAAAAGTATATTGTTTAGAACATCTGCTGTCATGCTTGGCACCGCGGAACCCACATTCATATTCACTAAATCAAGCGTTTTCATATACTGATATACGAATTTGGCAACATGTGGAATTTTCATTTTTGTATAAAACATTGTATCAACAGTCCAAAAAGGCTCATCAATATACATGACATTATCAAGCGAACCTTTACGCGGTATCAGTACAGATTCTCCATCAAACAAAGCTTTATTTGCATATCTCATAATTCCACCTGATCCAATTACAGGGATGCTTCCATCTCCTAACTTCTTATGGTCTTTTCCATATTTAACTTCAATAAGCTCTCCCAATTTGCCTTCTTTCCAGGCGGGGTTGGGGTTTTCTATGAAGTAGTGGCGGAAGAGGGTTTCGGCGAGGGCTTCGAGGGTTGCATTCTCCCGATTCAACAAATCTATCTTGTCATCCAACGAACTCAACACTCCCGCAATCCGCTTCTGCTCCAACTCTCCTGGACACATTATTTCAAAATCTGCTATTTGTTTCTGACTAATATGAGGAATAGAAGTTCCAGTATTAATTGCTTCTACGTACTTTCTAAAGGTATCTGTAAATATTGTATACCAAATGTATTTTGGGTTAAATCCTCTTTTTACTCTCAAGCATGCTACTCGTTGTGCTATAATTAAAGGTAAATCCAACTCTCTAATTAGTGCTCTGTTACTTCCTACACGAGAGCCATCCATTCCAATCACTATATCATCTGGTCGAAGCAGATATTTTTCTAATCCAAAGACATCGTAATTCCAATGTTTTACAGTATCCCAACGTAATTTACCTATCGTAACATTCTCCCCACGAACGACACGTAATTTGCCATTTGCTTCATATCTTCCGCCAGGGAATGGATATCCTGTGAATATTTCAGCCACATCTACAAGCTTATATTCCTTCCATTCACTCATATTACAATCTGTTTTCCATTGACAAAGGCAGCCCAACAGGCTGAAACAAATAAAGCCCAGTGGCAACGCCCTGAGTCAACGGCACACCACCAGCAAATGCAGCCTGAAGGACTGCAACAACCATCCTCAAATGTCGCAGCCCTTCAGGCTGCTGACCGGTGTTGTTGATATCATTACACCCACCGCTCCGCAGTGGGCTATATCTGTGTGAGCACTCCATGCTCACTTCTCCCAACTTATATTTTTTCCATTCGCTCATTTTACAACTTTTCTTTTAAGTCTTCTATTTCTTGTTCTATTATATCACGTTCCTCAAAGTGTTCATTTTTCACAAGTCCAGACATAGGGGAAAACGGACTTATTCTACATAGCTTGTCTAATTCATCATACCTTCTTTCTTTGTCACGCAACTTCCTACGCAGGTAGCCCTTGCTGTTCTTGACCATAAAGCGTAACGTCGCACAGGCGACGACAAGCGTCACCACCATCACCACCAACGACGCACAAGCCACTATCAGATTTGCAGTTTCTGTATTCATAATCTGTTTATCCTAATTTCCTTTCAATATCCTCGATGCTGGGCAGGGTGCTCTCTAAGTCGGCGGGCATCACATTGTCTTATCATATATTACGATTCCTCTGCGATTGATATGGTCAATCAGGGTGTCGTTTTTAAGTTGATGAAAGATTGAAATATCAAACTGGTATGGCAACAGAAGGTCGTCAATAGCAAGGATAATCCGATTAAGATCTTCATGGGTCAACTCATCCCCAACTAATGTGATGTCCACATCGGAAAAAGGCTTGTAGTTGCCTTTGGCCCGAGAGCCATATAGCAAAACTCGGCTTACCCGAGGATTGGCTGCCATAACGCTCTTGATTTTATTCCATTGTTCATCCGTTAGTCCGTACTTCATTGCATTAAACCATTTTGCCCGTCATTGTTGTTTCAAACTTCACAAAGAGGGGATAATATACATTGATAATATTATTGACAATGTGTTTCGCTGTTTCGTCATCATAATTATGTGAGGTAAGGTTACGGTCAGAAATTGTATCCATCCATCTGTCGTCATCAAGGATTCCTGCCCGCAAGGCAACACGAATAGCATCCCGTGAACCCATAATATCTGTTATGCCTTGATATTCCTCATAGTCTTTCATTACCTTCCAGGCCAACTCATGAGTATATTCATATCGCTGAATCAGTCCTTCCGCCAACAAATCATTCTGGTCGGAGGTACTATTTGACACCACTGACACAATGTTGACTGCCTTTCCCAGCTGAATCAATGCCTTCCGATAATTGCTGAATCGTTGTATCCAACGTACATCTTTTTCTTCCATATTTTTTCTTACTTAAGTTCTATCTTATTTAGGTTCTCCAGTATCACCTTGTTCAGGCGTTCCTCCTCTTTCAACTGTTCTTCGAACTCGGCGCGGAGGACGGTGAAACGCTCGGCGAAGTTGAAGTCGTCTTCCTCTTCGGGTAGGCCGACATAGCGGCCGGGGGTGAGCACATAATCCAACTCGGCCACACGGCTGACGGGCACCGAAGCACAGAAGCCCGGTACGTCGGCATAGTCGGCACTCTCGTCGCGCCAATGGTGGTAGGTGTCGGCAATGGTACGGATGTCCTCTTCGGTCAACTCACGGGTGCGGCGGTTGATAAGGCGGCCCATATTGCGGGCGTCGATAAAGAGTATCTCCCCTGCCCTACTTTTTCTATTGCGACTGACAAACCACAGGCAGGCAGGAATCTGGGTGTTGAGGAACAATTTGGCAGGTAGATTGACGATGCAGGCAATAAGGCCTTTGTCGATAAGTGCCTTTCGTATCTCACCTTCGCCACCTGTTTTTGACGTCAGCGACCCTTTGGCAAGTACAAAGCCCGCCTGTCCACTGGGAGCAAGGTGATAGAGGAAGAGTTGTATCCAAGCAAAGTTGGCATTGCCAGCAGGAGGCACACCATACTGCCAGCGGGCATCGCCGCGCAGCTGGTCGCCGCTCCAATCGCTGTCGTTGAAAGGTGGATTGGCAATGACAAAGTCGGCCTTTACATCTTTGAGGGCATCGTTGAGGAAGGAGCCTTCGGTGTTCCATTTCACCTGCGAAGCGTCGATACCACGGATGGCAAGGTTCATCTTGCACAGCCGCCAGGTGGTCTGGTTGCTTTCCTGTCCATAGATGGAAATATTCTCTATGCGCCCCTGATGCTCGCGCACAAACTTCTCGCTCTGAACAAACATGCCTCCCGAGCCACAGCAGGGGTCGAGCACACGCCCTTTGTAGGGTTCCAGCATCGTCACCAGCAACTCGACGACACTCCTCGGGGTGTAGAACTGCCCCCCTTTCTTGCCTTCGGCCAAAGCAAACTCACCAAGGAAATACTCAAACACATGCCCCAGCAGATCGGCACTTCGTGTGCTGGTGTTCTGCAACGTGGAGTTGCCGATAAGGTCTATCAACTCCCCGAGTGACGTTGGGTCAAGATTAGGACGTGCAAAGACCTTGGGCAGGACACCTTTGAGGGAACGGTTCTCGCGCTCGATGGCATCCATCGCATCATCTATCAGTTTGCCAATCTGCGGGTTCTTTGCCTGCGCCACCAAGTGACTCCAGCGGGCACCCTCCGGCACGTAGAACACATTCTCGGCAGCATATTCCTCACGGTCCTCGGGGTCGGCACCCTCGGCCTTCTGTTTCACCAATTGGTCGTATAACCGTTCAAACTCCACCGAGATATAACGCAGGAATATCAGACCCAATACCACATGTTTGTATTCGGCCGCGTCTATGTTTTTGCGCAGTTTGTCGGCGGCTTTCCAAAGCCGCTTTTCAAGAGGTTCCACTACTGGTTCTTTCTTTGCCATAACAATTTTTTTTCATATGATGCAAGCCCGCTGGTTGGGCGGGCTTGCAGGATAGTATAAGCAGAGATGATGCTTATTCGGGCCAGACAGCCTGGAGGTTGCGGTCGCCGTAAGCGTCGTCGATCTTGCTGATGGTAGGCCAGTACTTGTCCTCATGCTCCATGGGGAAGGCGGCCACTTTGCGGCTGTAGGGATAGTTCCACTCTTCGGCGCAAACCACCTGCATGGTGTGGGGAGCGTTGGCAATGGGGTTGTTGTCCTCGGCGTACTTGCCGGTCATCACGTCGTCGATTTCCTGACGGATGGCGATGAGGGCGTCGCAGAAACGGTCCAGCTCGCTCAGGGGCTCACTCTCGGTGGGTTCCACCATGAGGGTGTTGTGGACGGGGAATGCCACGGTGGGAGCATGGAAGCCGTAGTCGTCGAGACGACGGGCGATGTCGCCCACTTTCACCTTGAGGCTGAACTCGTTGAAGTCGACGATGAACTCGTGACCGCACATGCCGTTCTTGTTGGTGTAGAGAATCTTGTAGTATTTCTGCAAGCGGGCACGCATGTAGTTGGCGTTGAGGATGGCGTGGCGGGTTGCCTCGGTGAGGCCGTTGCCACCCAGCATGGTGAGATAGCCATAGCTGATGGGGAACAGCAGGGCGTTGCCGTAAGGAGCGGCAGCCATGGCGTTGCCCTTGGCACCGCCCACATGGGCCTGGCCGTGAGAGGGTAGGAAGTCGAGCAGCTTGGCGCTGACGCAGATAGGACCTACGCCGGAACCACCGCCACCGTGAGGACCTGCAAAGGTCTTGTGGAGGTTGAGGTGGCAGACATCGGCACCCATGTGGCCGGGGCTGGTGAGGCCCACCTGTCCGTTCATGTTGGCGCCGTCCATGTAGACGAGGCCGCCGTTCTGATGGATGATGTTGATGATGTCGAGAATACCCTCTTCGAAGGCACCGTGGGTGGAAGGATAGGTAATCATCAGGCAGGCCAGGTTGTCCTTGTACTGCTCGGCCTTGGCACGGAGGTCGTCGACATCAACGTCGCCACGCTCGTTGCATTTCACCACCACGACGGTCATGCCGGCCTTGGCAGCGGAGGCGGGGTTGGTGCCGTGAGCGCTGGCGGGGATGAGGCAGATGTTGCGCTGGGTGTCGCCACGGTCAAGATGATAGTTGCGGATGACGGTCAAGCCGCTGTACTCACCAGCAGAACCCGAGTTGGGCTGCAGGGAAGCACCGGCAAAACCGGTAACGATGGAGAGCATGTCCTCCATCTCGTTGATCATCTCGGTGTAGCCCATGGTTTGGTCTTCGGGAGCGAAGGGATGGACGGCACAGAACTCGGCCCAGCTGAGGGGCAGCATTTCGGCAGCAGCATTCAGCTTCATGGTGCAGCTTCCGAGCGGAATCATGGCGCGGTTGAGGCTCAAATCCTTCACCTCGAGTTTCTTCATGTAGCGCATCATCTCGGTCTCGCTATGGTAGGCGTTGAAGACTTTCTGAGTGAGATAGGCGGTCTTGCGCTGGAGGTTTTCGGGCAGGGTGGCATCCTCGGCGGCGCAGTTGCAGTCGCACACCAGCTCTTCGGCTTTCTTGCCGGCAGCTTCGGCCAGGATGTTGAGGATGGCCTGGAGGTCGGCCTTGGAGGTAGTCTCGTCGAGGCTGATGCCGATGCACTCCTCGCAAATGTAGCGGAAGTTGATTTCGTGGGCCAGAGCCACTTTCTTCACCACGTCGGTTTTGACGGGACATTGCAGAGCGAGGGTGTCGAAGAAGGCGCGGTTGTGCTGTTTGTAGCCATATTTCTCAGCCTCACGAGCCAGCTTGGCAGCCATCTTGTGGATGTGGTGAGCAATCTGGCTGATGCCTTCGGGACCGTGCCAAGCGGCATAGAAACCGCTCATGATGGCCTGCAGGGCGGAGGCGGTGCAGATGTTGGAGGTAGCTTTGTCGCGTTTGATGTGCTGCTCGCGCATGCCCAGAGCCATACGCAGGGCGGGGTTGCCCTTGGCGTCGACGCTCCAACCGATGATACGGCCGGGAAAAGCACGCTTGAAGTCCTCGGTGAAGGCGTAGAAGCCGGCATGAGGACCGCCGAAACCCATAGGGAGGCCGAAGCGCTGGTTGCTGCCGAAACAGCAGTCGACACCCATCTCGCCAGGGGTCTTGACCATGGCAAGGGCCATCAGGTCGGTGGCCATGCCCACGAAAATCTTGTTCTCGTGGCACTTGGCAACGAAGTCGGTATAGTCGCGAACCTCACCAAACTGGTTGGGGTTCTGAATCATGACGGCAAAGTATTGCTTGGCATCGAAGTCGAAGTCGTCGACATTGCCGGTAACAATCTCGATATTGCGGGGAGCAGCATTGGTGCGCATCACGTCGAGGGTCTGGGGCAGGATGCCGTTGTCGACGAAAATCTTGCAGATGCCGTCCTTCTGAGCCTGGCGGCTGCGCTGGGCAAAGAACATCAGCATGCACTCGCCACCGCTGGTAGCCTCGTCGAGCAAGCTGGCGTTGCTCAGGGGCATGCCGGTCATCTCGGAGACCATGGTTTGATAGGTCATCAGCGCCTCGAGACGGCCCTGACTGATCTCGGTTTGATAGGGAGTATAAGCGGTGTACCAACCGGCGTTCTCAAACACATTGCGCTGGATGACACTCGGGGTGATGGTATTGTAGTAACCCATGCCGATATAGGTTTTATACAGCTTGTTTTTGTGGGCAAGCTCACGGCAGCGGCTAAGGAACTCGTACTCGTTGATGCCATCGGCGATGGGCATCGGTTCTTTCAGACGGATGGCGGCGGGAACGGCCTTGTCAATCAACTCATCGATGGAGCTGACGCCAATCTCTTTCAGCATTTTTGCCTCTTCGGCAGCATTGCAAACACCATTGTGTCTCTGTGTAAAATTGTTGCTAATCATAAAGTTAATATTTATTATTTATATTATTATCCATATTATATGAGTGTACAAAAATACAAAATAATAATGACTTACACAAAAAAAACTTTTTTGCTCACCCACCCTAGTTTTTTGCACCAACTCACCCTCCGGACTGGGCTGGAGAGTGGACGACTAAGCCTGCAGGTCGCGCATTTTGATGCCGAAATAGTGCTGCGCATTCCGATTGGCCCAACGCTCGGCATAGAGGTGCCTATGTTGATGGCGGGAGCCCCGAGTGACGAGCTCGACCCATTGGCTGAGAAGGCTGGGCAACCCAATGACGGGCAAGTAGAGCCAACCCCAACGCATGCTGTCGACGGTGTGGCCGAACTCATGCATGAGAAGCTGACCGGAATGGAGACGCACATGACGGTCGAAATCGCCTATCACCTCCTCTGGCAACCAGATATTGACGTAGGGGCCCAACGACATGCCCATCGACATCCCGCCCGGGCTTTTCTCTGCAATGGCAAAGGTTATGCCTCCTAAGGATTCCACCCTGTCAATTTGTCCGAAGATGACGCGCCATTGTGACACCATGTAGCCCGTCCACAGCTGAGGCAGCTCCCACCAAAAACGCGTGAAAGCCTGCAACATGGCACGCCAAAAATGGTGCTGAGAGGAGTCATAGCGGTACCTGCCCACAAACAGTCGCCATCCCAAGCGAGGCCTCACCAGCACCGCGAAAAAGGTGACTAACCACGTCAACCCCTTGAAGGCGAAAAAGAGCCCCCCTCCTACCCTCAGCGCCACACTATCAGAAAGCACTATCAAAAGCGCTCCAAGATAGGTGAGCAGCAACATAAGCCAACCCAACAACATGGGCCAGAGGTTTTGTCGTGCGGACGGCATTTCAAGGGTGGTTTTCAGTTTCATTTTCGCATGCAAAGATACACTTTTTTTCACACTTGCTCAACTCTTAGCTCATAAAAAGCCAAGTGAACAGGAATATTATCATACTAATTGAGAAAAAAAATGTATTTTTGAAATGCAAGTTAATAATTGTTTCCGTTTGTTAACATGCAATAATATCAGTTAATTAATAATATGTTTTTAAACTAATAATTTAACATTATGATTATTACAACAACCCCTACCATTGAAGGACATCGCATCGTTACCTACCACGGTGTGGTTTGTGGCGAAGTAGTCAGCGGTATCAATTTTGTGAAAGACATGTTCGCCGGAATTCGCGACATCGTGGGCGGCCGTTCCAATTCCTACGAGAACGAGGTAACCAAGTCGCGCGACAACGCCCTGAAAGAGCTGGAACGCCGCGCGGAGCGGATGGGCGCCAATGCGGTCGTAGGCGTCGATATCGACTATGAGATTCTAGGCAATTCGATGCTCATGGTTTCCATCTCGGGCACCGCTGTGACCATCCAGTAGTTGAGTTTTTTAGTATTGAGGGAATCGTGTTTCTTCAAGACGCTTCCGAACTAATAACCCCAGACGGAACTATCATCGTCTGGGGTTATTGTGAGTTCACTTAGAGTTAAACCCTAATGACCGATTTGGGCTAAAGCCAGTGTTGTCGAATACGGCTAACTCTTTCTGCTAAAAGTCGAATCCGAAACTGCAATAGGCTCCAACAGAATTGGAAAGAGTGGACCAATGGACGTCGAACATGATGGGGCCGATGATACTGCGGTAGGTATAAGCCAGGGCAACACCATAATAGAGGTCGGGTTTGAACACGGTGGCGAAGGTGCGCATGTCGATACCCCAATTGTCCTTGGCCAAGACATTGCCTATGAGCGATATGTAACTCTTGCCCCAGATATTGTAGCGCAGGTCGAGTCTTGCCACTCCTGTGCGAAAGTCGAGGTCGTAGGTGTTGTTGACACCCACAAAAGGCATCTGGGTCTCAAAGAAACGACCGTCAACCATGCCTCCGGCCAAATTGTGCTCAAAGAAACCACATTCGTCGAAATCTTTGTTGAGGTTTGTCCGCGCGTAGAGCTGAGGGATGATGGTGAAACGACCATTGTTGGGTGTGTAGTAGTAACGCAGCTTCATGTTCACAGCCAACAGGGGTTCCTCATGAACATACCAAGATTCATCTCCGTCGCCCCAGAAGGAGCCCATCTTTTCCTGTCGGATGAAAGAATAATCGCCGCCCAACTCAAACGAGATGCCCCGCTTAGGGACGATGCCATTGTCGAGATTGTCGTAACGATAACGGGCGTAGGCTTTTACCGACACATAGACCGTGGAATCGGAGAGCCCCAAGCGGGTGCTGCTCATATAATAGACGGAAGGTATGCGGAAGTACTCGCGCTTGATGCCGATACGCACATCGGAATGGCGCAGATGGAACTGAGAGAAATAGAAGTCGATGGCGTGATACCTGGTTTTGAAAAAGCTGGAATCGAATCCGGCAAGCATCTCCATCTGATTGGAGATATACTGGTACTCGAGATTGAGATTGCCGAAAGAACGGATGCCGTAGCGCACTCCCACGGTATATTTGGTATTGATTCCTAAGCGGGCCGTAATATCGCTTTTGAATCCCTCCAGGCGATTCTCGTTAAGGCCCAGATGCAGGAGCAGGGCAGCCTTCTCGAAGGAGTCGAAACGGAGTCCCAATCCCACCGAATGAGGGTTGGAGGGGGTGAAATGAAAGTGGATATCGTAGGTGGGGATAGTGTCCTTCTCGCCCCAACTGGAGGGATGGACGCTATAGTTGATATTCTTGTAACAATGGGTGCCATAGTAGATGCCTATGACACTCTCCAGTTCTTCGCCAGAGAGGATAGTGCCGGTGGAGATATTCCCCTTGCGACGGAGCCAGCTCTCTTCGTGCTCGGCACCAGAGAATGTCAGATGTCCCAGCCGGAACTGGTTGCCACGAATGGTGGTGGCACGCTTGTTGTGCAACTGTTTATGACAAGGTCCGTACAACTCCATCTGTGCCTTCAAGGCTAGGAACTCGGCTTCGTGTTTCTTGGCTTCGCGATAGCCGATGGCTACCAACGAGTCGATAGCTTCTTTATTGAAACTCATCATATTAAATCCATCCATAGATGGATTGATATAGATATCGCATTCCTTACGGTTCTCGGGAGCATGGTTCTGAGTGGCGATGGTCTTCAGCTGGGTGAGCAGCTGCGGAAGAGTCTGCACACTGGCCATATCCTCGATAGGTTTGGCAGCCACTTCTGTGCCTATGATGATTTGAGCACCCATATCCTTACAGACATCTACGGGGAAGTTGTCCACCAGCCCGCCGTCGACATAGAGATTATTATTGATGCGAACGGCTGAGAAGAAACCGGGTATGGCCATGCTGGCACGGATGGCCTCGGGAAAACGGCCACTGCGCAATACCGCCTTGCTGCCGTCGGCCACATTGGTGACCACACAGGCAAAGGGGATGGGTAGGTTGTTGAAATCCATGCTGTCGTTGTAGCCCACCGAGAGACTATTGAAAAGGTTTACCAGGCTGAAACCGCCCACGATGGAGCTGGGTAGCGAGTTGAACAGGGCGGTTCCCTCGTCCATTTTCTCACTATCTTGGTTGAGTATTTTGTGGCGTTGGATGGTGGATTGTGTGTTAAAAGGAACCTGCACGAGCAGATGGTCGCGAAGGGCACGGCCGTTGGCAGAGAGATTTTGACGGTCGGTATTGTCTAAAATGTAGGTTCCCCAATTGAGGTTGGAAATCATCTCCTGCATCTCGCTGGGACTGTATCCCAAGGAGTAGAGTCCACCAATGATGGAGCCCATGCTGGTACCGGTAACGTAGTCAACCGGAATACCTATCTCGTCGAGATATTTCAGCACACCAATGTGGGCAGCCCCTTTGGCTCCGCCACCACCAAACACAAGGCCTACCTTGGGACGTTTGAGGTCGTCAGCCGGCTTAGCGTTGAGCAACGCCACCACCTCCTGCTCAACGGAAGCCATGTCGTGCGTAGGCTCAAACCGAGCCACCACATTGCCCGAACGGTCCACGAGAAACTTGGTGAAATTCCATTTTATGTCACAATTGCTGCGCCAGTTTGAGTCGATACTGGAAAAATAGTTCTCAAACATCGGAGTCAGCTTGTGTCCTGGGTCGAAACCTTGGAAACATTTCTGTTTTTTGAGGAAAGTGAACAGCGGGATGGCCTCGCTACCATTTACGTCGCACTTGCGCATACGGAGGAAACTGGTGCCATAATGGGCTGTGCAGAAAGCGGCTATCTCCTCATCGGTTCCAGGAGCCTGTTCGCCAAACTGGTTGCAGGGGAAATCCAGAATCTCAAATCCCTGGGCATGATAATGCTTATACATCGACTCCAATGCCTCATACTGAGGGGTGAAGCCACATTGTGTAGCCGTATTGACAATCAGAAGCACCTTGCCATGAAATTTGCCAAGATTGACCGTTTGACCTTCGGAATCGATGACCTCATAATTGTAGACAGGACTCTGTGCCATCATCCCAAAAGACAAAAAAAGCAAGACAAAAATAAATAACAATCTCTTTATCATAAAAATAGACATTAGTTTAATAAATAGGAATCCTATACAAAAATACAAAAAAACTATAAATTCACCAAAAATAGCACAAAAGATGCTCCTACACAAAAGATGACATTTTTATACACATGACAGGATTACCTACCCTCGACCCCAGTTGAACCAGTAGGGGCATGCAGACAACGCATTGCCGAGAACTCCTATACCAAGAAAAAACAGCCCCCCGAGTGGGAGGCTGTTTTTATAGATACGGAATCAGATATACTGCTTTTAATACTCATGCACCACACGCACCGAGCAACCGGTGGAGTAGGTCATGGTGTTCTGCATACCGCAGGCACTAGCACCAATGTGGAAGGAATAGCCTGTGGTGCCGTTGACATGGCTGGCTGTCCAGTAGTTGCCGATGGTGCCGATGTTGGTGGTGGCACTACCGATACGCATACCAGCGGCAGGCAGGAAGACAGCACCAGCAGCTTCCATAATGGCCCAGTTGGCAGCGTTATAGACGTTGGTGGTGTAGCTGGTATCGGTGTTGACGAAGTTCTGGCCGGCGGGCAACTGCCAATCGTCGGGGAGGATGATATAGCCGGGGGTGCTCACCACGGTAGCCATACCTCTCAGCTGAGCAGCGTTGGGACGCTGGGTCAGCAGGTAAGTCCACTCGCTGTAGGTAAGGGTGCGCCAAGTGGCCATCTGGTTGCCACCATTAATGATAGGATTGTAGTACCCCCAGTCGCCGTTGGCGTAGAACTCGGTGAGGTCGTTACCGTCGGTGGCTTCGGTATACTCGGTATTGTTGGTAGTGGTCTCATAAGGCATGTAACGGCCTGCGCCGCCATCCCAGCTGCTGGTACCATAACCAAAGAGGTCGATCCAAGAGGTGCAGTAGGCCTGCATGTAGACGTTGTTGTTGTCGCTGCCAGCCAGGTCGTACTGGTGCTCAGCAAAACGCCAAGTCTTGATACGGGGACGATACTGGAGGTTGCCTTTGGAGAAGTTGATGCGGGTGGTAGCGCTCACGCTGAAAATGCCAGGAAGGGCACCATCGATGATGGGGTGCTCGAGGTTGTAGATGTGCTGGCTCATGCTGTCCATGATGTTCTGGTAGATGTTGCCCATGCTGTCCATGCGGTCGTTGAGAGCCTGGTCGAGGCTGTCGATGCGGGCGTTGACCAAGGCAATGAGAGAGTCGACATAGAGTTTGTTCACAGCATCGTAAGGAGCGGTGGGAGTGTAGACGTTGTGGATTTGGTTAAAGGCGTTGTTGTTGACAGAAAGCACCTCGTTGAGCGTGGGGATGTAGTGGGGTAGCACCACATATTCGTCGCCCATATAGAGGGTGTCGCCATGCATTTCGATGCCGGGGAGAACAACATATTGGTCACCCATGTAGAGGGTGTCGCCGCTGATGTTGATGTTGGGATCGGGAAGAACCACATACTGGTCGCCCATGTAAAGGGTGTCGCCGCTGAGGCGCAGAAGAGGATCGTTGCTGGGCAGGATCACATATTGGTCGCCCATATAGAGGGTGTCGCCATGAATGGTGATGGTGCCTGTGCCGTCACCCAAGTGGGGCAGTATAACATAGGTATTGTTATTGTCGCCAAAGAAAAGGGTGTCGCCGCTAATGCTGGGCTGCAGCGAGTCGTAGGGGAACTCCAAGTCGTTGATAAAATCGCTCAAACGGGTGGGTGCACCCTGCAGGCTGTCGTAGTTGTAGCCCCAAGCACGGAAGCGTGGATCCTGCTCGTTGTAGACAAAATTGTCGTCAATGCGGCGGGCATAGTCAGCATAGTGTGCATACGGCACAGCCAAAATCTTTTGGGTGGTGGAAAGGATGTAGTTGTCACCGCCTTGGGGGTCAATCTCGCTGAGGATATAGTAGGGACCATTGCCCCAGTCGATGCTGGCAAATTCGGCGGAGTTCTCGCCCACGATGAGGGTGAACAGACCGTTGGCATTGGTGTTGACGCTACCCACCTGCTGGTAGACAGCGGTGCCAGTCTCGGACCCACGGAGGATACTGATACGCACGCTGATGGAGCGGTTCTGCATAAGTTGGCCAGCGGTGTTGCGCACCACAGCCTGATAATTAAATCCCTGTGGCACCTGAGCGAAGACGGTGAAACTAAAAGCTATGAGTGCGACAAGGGTGGTAAATAATCTCTTCATGACTAATTGGCTTTAATAATTTTATAAACATTCATTTTCGTATTGTCTTCGTTGGCAACCTGCAGCATGTAGTTACCGGCAGCATAAGGCTGCATGTCAATTTGTTCCTGTCCACCATTGTAGGTGCCTTTCTTCAAGGTCTGTCCGTTGGTATTGAACAGGGTGTAGGTGAGCCGCTGGGGCTCGCTGCATTCCAGTACCACATGCTTGGTAGTGGGGTTAGGATAAAGCGAAATCTCAACCGTGAGGGTTTCAATGCCTTCATAGCGGGAGCGATCGCGTTCGGTGAAGGGCTGCTGGACACCCTCGGTGAAGGACTCGGTGATGTTGACCACCGTGATGGCGGGGGCTATGGAGGTCTGCACAGCCACCTCGCCACCGCTGAAACTCAGGCTTCCAGCCTGCGTAGCCACATCGCCACCACAAAAAGTGATGGCCTGTTGGGCATGCAGGCTGCCACATCCTAACAACACTAACAGCATGAGGGCAGTAGTCTTTGTTAAAAATGATTTACACATATTAATAATTTATTAGTTATTTCTTATTCATTGTCCAACGTGGTGGGAGGATTGGTGAGCTGCAGTCCTACATTGAGTATCTCAATCTCAACACGACGGTTGTTGAAACAACCTTCTTCGGTATCGTTGGTGTCGATGGGGTACTTCTCGCCAAAGCCCTCGGTCTCCATGCGGTCCATGGCAACACCCTTGCTGTTGAGGTATTTGGCCACAGACTTGGCACGGTTCTGCGACAGGGTGAGGTTGTACTCATCGGAGCCACGGTCGTCGGTATGACCGATAATCTTGATGCGCATCTCTGGGAAGGCCTTCATCATCACGGCCACCTCGTCAAGCGGGGACTTGGATTCGGGACGCAGCTTGTAGCTGTCGAAGTCGAAATTGATATTGAACAGACACATTCTCTTGTCGCTGATGTCGATGCCCAAAGTCAAGAAAGCATACATCTCGGAGAACGAGTAGCAATCCTTTCTTACATACTCCACATCGGGGTCGATGGGACGCACAGGCTTGTTGAGGAAGATAGTGTCGTTGCCAATATAGACGGTGTCGGTAACCGTGATGCTGTCGTTCTTGACCACAAACACGGTATCGATTTTCTGCACCAGAGGCTTGGGTTTGCTCTTCCAGCTGTCGTCGATAGGCAGAGCCAGACGCAGGGCCACCTCTATGCCACGGTTGTGGCGAGTCTCACGCCACAGTTCGGCACCAAAGAAGGGATTGCCGATGATGGAGCGGTTGCTCTCGGTCACATTGGGGTTGCCTAAAATCTCGCGCTGAGCAAAGGTGTTCAGCAGGCCCCAGTTATAGCCGGCCTCGATGGATAACAACAGAGGGATGCCATTGGTGCGGATGAGATAGTCGAAACCAATACCGGCCAGCACGCTCAGGTCCAAACCGTTGATGTCGGCCTTGGTAATGGGGGCAGAAACGCCTTCGGGATAGTCCACCTCGTCTTTATAGTAAACCTTGCCACCAAAAGCCATGTTGGCCTGGGGGGCCACCATCAGGTAAGGCGAGAAACAGCTGTTTTTAAAACGGATGTTGTAGGTGAGGGGCAGACGGAGGTCCAGATAGCGGGCCTTGAGGCTGTATCGCACGTCCAGCCAATCCAACGAATCGGCACGTCCCACATAGGAGACCTCCGGACGAATGGCAAAATTGGTTTTGCCCAGATGGAAATGGCCAAAGAGGCCTGCCAGTCCTTGCAGTTGGGTGTGGTGGCTGTAGCGGTCGATACCATCATAGGAATAAATCATGTCGGAGAAGTTGACACCTCCGCGCACACCGATGAGGTTGCGGGGGAAAATCACCTCGGGGTCTTCTTCAACGGTGGCGGCTTGAGTGGTGCTGTCCTTCACAACTACGCTGTCCTGTGGTGCCTGAGCCATGGCAAAGCTGCCGGCCAGCACCATCACTATAATCGAAAATAGCTTGTGTTTCATAGTTCTTGCTGTTATTATTTAGTGGACTCAATGAAGCCGATTCGGGTAGCCAGGCTGTCGCCGTCGTTCCAAATGCGGAAAGTCTCGACAGGAGGAATCTGAGAAGCGTAGTAGTCGTTCACAGCCCATTTGTCTAAGATGATGTTAGAGTACTGGCAATCTTTGATGCCTTCTTTGCTTATAGAACCCGAAACCACCGTGGCGGAAGTGCAAGTGTAGAGCGTGTCGCCGGCACGGTTGATTTTGGAGATATCTTGAAAGCAATACATTGTAAAATCGTCACCTTCGCCAATCACACTGGCCATCGTTGCCTTGCCAAGTACAGTATCCACCTGTGACTCGCTGTAGCTGATGCGGCCACGACGATACTGTCCCGTCAGGGTCATGACCAGGTCATAGAAAGTGTTTTGATAGTTATCCGAGGCATACTGCAAATCCATAGGCGACATTCTGAATTTGCCCACAATAGTGGGAGGATTGATTCCTTCGTGAATCACAAAACCATTGTCGCGCAAAGAATCCTGTAGGCGCTCGGGTACGACGGAATAAGGGATTTTCCCGTCGGGAGTAGGCAGGACGAGCGTGTCGTCACCATCTTTCAAACAGCCCGTAAAAAGCAAAAACGGTAGCGAAAGATGTATCAACAGAATTGATAAACGCTTAATTTTCATAGGCCATATATTATTAAATGATTTTTATTCTTTTTGCAAATATACGAACAAAAACTAAATAATGGAAAAAAATTAACATTTATCTTGTTTTTAGTATATATAGAAACAATAAAAAAGTAGTTATTACGTTACAAAAAAAACGAAAAATATCCGATTAATAGAAAACCGACAAGCGCCATGATTGCACTCACCCTCCTCATCCTGTCCCACATCTTTTTCCGCGGACGCAAAGCCACCGATCCTATCCAGTCTCAAATTGACGCCGCCTGGCAATACATTCTCGACCACGGCATGAACCAGCAAATCTGCATACTTGTCGACTATTCACTTCCTTCCGGCTGCAACCGTCTATGGGTTTGGGACTTCAACCAGCAACAAAAAATCTTTGAGTGCCCAGTTGCCCACGGCCGGGGCAAAGGTAAAAAATGCAAGGGTAGCCGTCGCGACACAGCTTGCTTCAGCAACGAACCCGAAACCTGGCTCAGCAGCCTTGGCCATGCCCGCATTGCCGAACGCTACATAGGAAAAAACGGCATCAGCTATCGTCTTGACGGCCTCGACCTCACCAACAGTAACATCCGCGATCGTGCCATCGTCCTCCACGGCCACAAGTCTGTGCCCGAAAAACCTATCTTTCCCCTCCCCAGCCATCGCAGTCATGGATGTGTGATGGTGGCCGACAAAAACATGGCCCATCTTGATGCCCTGCTCCAGTCGCAGCAGGATGTCCTCCTCTACTGCTACGCCTAACCCCTACCCTCCCCCCCTCTCATATCCTCCCCCATTCAAAAAAAAATCCCCCATCCCAAAAATATTTGTATCTTTGCAAAATTATTATCAACCATCTAAATTGCTATCTACATGAAAGTCAAGGTGGGAATTGCCCAACTGGCCAATGTGGCCGACAAACAGCAGAACATCCAACGCTACTCCGACAAGGTGCGTCAGCTCGCCGCCGACGGTGCCCAAATCATCTGCCTCCAAGAACTTTTTGCCTCCCTTTACTTTTGCGACGAGGAACGCTACGAGAATTTCCTCCTCGCAGAGCCTATTCCTCAAGGTCCAACCTGCCAGCACTTTATGGCCCTGGCCAAGGAGTTGGGCGTAGTACTCGTCTGCTCCCTCTTTGAGAAAAGAGCCGAAGGCCTCTACCACAATACCACCGCCGTCATCGATGCCGATGGCACCTATCTTGGCAAATACCGCAAAATGCATATCCCCGACGACCCGGGCTACTACGAGAAATTCTATTTCACCCCCGGCGACCTCGGATACAAAGTCTTCAAGACACGTTATGCTACCCTCGGCGTTCTCATCTGCTGGGACCAGTGGTACCCCGAAGCCGCCCGCATCACCAGCCTCATGGGTGCCCAATTGCTTTTCTTCCCCACCGCCATAGGCTGGGACGTACGCCAAAGCGAAGAGGACAACCGCGAGCAATATGAAGCCTGGCAAACCATCCAGCGTAGCCATGCCGTTGCCAATGGGGTTCCCGTCATCAGCGTCAACCGCACCGGATTGGAAGGCGGCATGCAGTTTTGGGGTGGCAGTTTCATTACCAATGCATTCGGCCGCATCCTCTATCAAGCCCCCCATAAAGAAGAAGCACTCCACGTGCAAGAGCTCGACCTCGACCAGAGCGACCACTATCGCCGCCACTGGCCCTACTATCGCGACCGCCGCATCGACTCCTATGCTCCCATTCTCAATCGCTATATCGATGAGCCTTAGCAAGTTCCATCCATTGCTTTAACCATCCCTAACTTCAAATAAAACACACTCTTAACCTAAAGCATGACCCCTAAACAACAACAATACTACATGCCCGCCGAATGGGCTCACCACAAAGCCACATGGCTCAGCTATCCCCACAATGAGGACTCTTGGCCCGGCAAAATCAATACAATCTTCCCCTCCTACAACCTCTTCATCAAGGTGCTCTCCGAGGACGAGGAAGTGCACATCAATGTCAACGACCAAGTCATGGAAGACCAAGTGCATGAGGACCTCATCAAGATAGGTGCCAACATGTCCAACATCTTCTTTCACCAGTTCCCCACTAATGACGCTTGGTGTCGCGACCACGGCCCTGCCTTCCTCCTCAACCGCAAAGACCCTTCCCGCCGTGCAATAGTCAACTGGAACCACAACGCCTGGGGCGGCAAATACCCCTACGAACTCGACACCCAAATCCCACTCCACATCCACCAGTTCCTCTCACAGACCGACCCCAACCTCGAACTCTTCCAACCGGGCATCGTCATGGAGGGCGGCAGCATCGATGTGAACGGCTGTGGTGACCTCCTCACCACTACCTCCTGCCTCCTCAACCCAAACCGAAACCCCCACTTGAATCAAAGTCAGATAGAAGAGTATCTTAGAGACTATTACGGTGTTGATAATATCATTTGGTTGGGCGACGGAATCATGGGCGACGACACCGACGGCCACGTTGATGACCTCAGTCGCTTCATCTCTCCTGACACTATAGTCACCGCAGTAGAAGACGACTGTTGGGACGAAAACTACGATGTGCTGCAGAAGAACCTCAAGACTCTCAATAGTTGCCGCCTTGCCAATGGTAAGCAGCCCACTATCGTGGAGCTTCCCATGCCAGATATGGTCTTCTACGACAACCAGCGGCTCCCTGCCAGCTATGCCAACTTTTACATCGCCAACAACAAAGTCATCTTCCCCACCTACCGCTGCCTCGCCGACAACGAAGCTGCCTACATCCTCGAAGCCTGTTTCCCCGACCGTGAAATCATCGGCATCGACTCCACCGATATCGTCTGGGGTCTCGGTAGTTTCCATTGTCTCTCTCAGCAAGAACCGGCTGCGCAGTAATCTTATAGATGAAAGTGGATAGTTGAAAGTTAAAAGACAATTGGTGGGGTCTATAAAAGGCCTGTAATAAGGTCTCAAATTCTTATCAAATTCAAAATGAAGGAATAACAATTTCTCTAATTATCTAATTCTTGATAAATAAAACCCATTAATTGATATTAAAACGTCTAACCAAAATAAACCGCCCTCCGTTGGTGTGCACCGAAATGCAACACAACACGGAGGGTGGCTTGTTTTAACCCAAATCGGTCATTAGGGTTTATGCCAGATCGGTCATTATGACGACTTGGTTTAGTTATCGTTTGATAATCTCGGTAGTGCCTTGGGAGTTCTGAAGGGTTACCGTGGTAGAATGGGTTTTGCCATCGCGATAATAGTTGACATTGACATGGTCGCCTGGGGCAAATCGGCCCAGTTCTTGCATCATCTCGGCGAAGCTGTTGACCTCAACACCAGATACTGAGAGGAGAAGGTCGCCTTCCTTAAGACCTGCGTGGTCGGCAGCGGCATTAGGCACCACACGGCCGATGAGGACACCCTTTACTTGGTTGATACCTATCTGCTTGGCCAACTGGTCGTTCATTTCGATTACCTGAACTCCTAAATAAGCACGCTGTGCGGCACCATAACGCTTGAGGTCGCTAGAGACTTTCTTGGCCAGATTGGCTGGGATGGCAAAGCTGTAACCTGTGTAGTAGCCATCGGCAGAGGCAATGGCGGTAACAATACCGATGAGCTTGGCATTGGCATCAACAAGGGCTCCACCCGAGTTGCCTGGGTTGACGGCAGCATCGGTTTGAATGAAAGACTCGATGGGACTTTCCATGCCGCGTGCATTGTCGATAATACCCATATTACGAGCTTTTGCAGAGATAATACCTGCAGTAACGGTTGATGTAAGGTTGAAGGGGTTGCCGATGGCCAAGACAGGTTGACCGACACGAGCGCTGTCGGAGTCGCCAAACTCCAAAGCCTTGAGTCCTTTGGCATTGACCTTGATAAGGGCGAGGTCGGTGGCGGGGTCAGTTCCAATCAGTTGTGCTTCAAGCACGCGCTTGTCGTTGAGGGTGACGCTGATACGCTCTGCATCTTGCACCACATGGTTGTTGGTGACGATGTAGCCATCCTCGGAGATGATGACTCCAGAGCCATAGGCGCTGTACTCCTTGCGTTGCATGCCTTGGTTGATGATGAAGCCGAAGAAAGACTGATAGAGCGGGGTGAGACGCGTTTGCACGGTGCGGATATGGACGACACCATCAATGGTTTGGGCAGCCACCTGACTGAAATCGGTGGCAACCAGATTGCCTTGAACATAATTGACAGGTTGAGTGGGGACTTCCTGCGCACGGGCAGGGATGATGCCCAACACGAGGGCAACGATACTAAAGACGAAGGATAGTGCGATGATTACTTTTTTCATGTTGTTTGTTTTTATTAGTTTAGTTCTTTTATTTGTTTATTGAAGGTCGAAGGGTTGGTGACGAGGGCCTGAGGAGGAGTGTATAAGCTGCACCTGCAATGGCCTTTTTGACTAACCTACAAGACTAAAAACATTTTCTTGCCATTTTTATTGTATGTTTAATATTTTTTGTATTTTTGCAATTTGGATAATGCGGAAGGCCATTAGTTATTAACAAAAAGTGTGCCAACAATAGGCCTGAAGCGTAAAACGAACAAAGACAACAACTATGAACATCATTATCGTAGGAACGGCATATCCCTACCGCGGAGGGCTGGCAGCCTTCAATGAACGGCTGGCTGGACAATTTCAGCGCGAAGGACATCAGGTAGAGATGTACACCTTCACGGTCCAATATCCTAACTTCCTCTTCCCAGGCAAGACCCAGTTTACCGACGACCCTGCGCCCAAAGAGCTGAAAATCACCCGTAAAATCAACTCCTGCAATCCGTGTAACTGGCTGAAGGTGGGCAAGGAGATTGGCAAGAAGAATGCCGACGTGGTGGTCTTTGCCTATTGGATGTCGTTTATGGCACCCTGCTTCGGCACCTTGGCGCGCCAGATAAAGAAAAATGGCAAGAGCCGCTGCATAGGACTCATCCACAACATGATACCCCATGAACCTAATGTGCTGGACAAGTTGTTTCCGGGCTATTTTGTCAAAGCCATGGATGGCTTCACCACCCTCTCAGAGGCTGTGGTGAAGGACATCGAGCAGTTTGACCACCAGCACAAACCCAAGAGCTGGGCCCCCCATCCCATCTACGACCACTATGGCACCCGTCTGGACAAGGCTGAGGCACGCAAACAACTGGGCATAGCCGCCGACGGCAAGATTGTGCTGTTCTTTGGCTTCATACGCGACTACAAGGGATTGGACCTGCTGATAGATGCCTTCGGTGACCTGCGCTTGCAGGACATGGGCATCCGGCTGCTCGTGGCAGGTGAGTTTTACGGCGACCCGAAGCCCTATCTGGACCGCATACACTCGTTGGACATTAGCGACATCGTGATGCTGCACAACGACTATATACCCGACAACGAGGTGAACCTCTATTTTAGTGCCTGCGACATTGTGGCACAGCCCTATAAGACCGCCACACAGAGCGGCGTGACGCAGGTGGCCTTCCATTTTGAGAAGCCGATGCTGGTAACCAACGTGGGCGGCCTGCCCGAGATTGTACCGGACGGCAAGATAGGCTATGTGGTGGAACCCAACGCACAAAGTATTGCCGATGCTTTAGTGAAGTTCTACAAAGAGGAGAAGGAGACCGCCTTTATTGAGGGGGTGAGAGAGGAGAAAAAGAAGTATGGGTGGGATAGGATGACAAATGCCGTGCTTCAGTCAGTAAGCCAATGCAACAAAAAGGAATAGCCACATCATAGGAAAGGACAACAAACATAATAATAATATGAAGTACAAAAGATTACTTACAATTGCTTTCGTTGCGGCCATGGCATGGCCAGCCATGGCACAGCACAAGACAGTCCTCTTCGACAGCACCAGCGTGGTGATGGAGGAGTCGGGACTGAGCCATGTTACTAACCACCAACGCATCCGCGTGAACGACCGTACTGGCTGCAGCCAGCTGTCGACCCTAAAGGTGGACTATGACCCGCTGTCGGCATACGTGGAGTTTCTGCAGGTGCTGGTTCACCACGTGGACGGCCAGAGCGAGGACGTGCTGCTGCGTGTGTACGACTATGTAGCTCCCGCCCGCCTGATTTACTGGGGTGCCAGCCAGAAGATGGTGGAGATAGGCCATCTGGAGCCTGGCGACGAAGTGGAATATGTGACCTACAAGAAAGGCTACACCTATGCCCTGCTGGGTGATGGTGAAGATGACAAATACATCCCTCCCATGCGTGGCCATTTCTACGATATCGTGCCATTCTGGAGCGATCAGCCGGTGAACCAGAAGGTCTATCGCGTGAGCGTGCTGACGGAGAAGAACCTGCGCTTTGAGCTATACAACTGCAATGGCAACAACCCTGTGAAGATTGACACCACCGTGGTTGGCGACCGCACCATATACACTTTCACCAAGAACAACATCACTCCGCTTGAACGCGAGCCCAGAGCTTTGGCCAACAACGATATACAATGTAAGTTGCTGCTCAGCACCAGTCCCAACTGGCAAGCCAAGTCAACTTGGTTCTACGGTGTGAACGAGGACTACGGCAGCTTCGTGCCCACTCCCGAAGTTCAGGCCAAGGTGAACGAACTGGTGGCCAACGCCAAGAGCGAGCAGGACAGCATCAGCATCCTGACCCACTGGGTGGCTGACAACATCCGCTATGCCGGCATCAGCATGGGCGAGGGCGAGGGTTACACCCTGCACAACGCCAAGATGAACTTCACCGACCGCTGTGGCGTATGCAAGGACAAAGCTGGCATGCTGGTGTGCATGCTGCGAGCTGCTGGTTTCAAGGCCTACGCTGCCATGACCATGGCCCATGAGCGCATCGACCGCATCCCCGCCGACCAATTCAACCACAGCGTCTGCGCCGTGCAACACCGCGACGGTAGATATGAGCTTTTGGACCCCACCTGGGTGCCCAATGTGCGCGAGCTATGGAGTAGTGCCGAGCAGCAACAGGGCTACCTGATGGGCCTTCCCGAAGGTGCCGACCTGATGTACACCCCCCTCTCCTCCCCTGCCAACCACTATGTGAGAATCAACGCCAACACCACTATCGACAACAACGGCACGCTCACCGGCACCATCACCATTACGGCTGAGGGCCAGAGCGACCGCGCCGTGAGAGGTGTGTTCAACGCCCGCACGTCCGAATGGACACGCAACATGGAGATGGAGCTGCTGAAAATTGCCCCCGCCGCCACCATCACCAGAATCAACCACACCGACAATGACAAATACTTGGAGCAGCCTGTGACAATCTCCTACACCTTCAGCATCCCTGGCTACGCAACCGTCGACAAGAACACCCTGGCATTCATACCCTTGAGCGCGCGCAACTTCTATAGCCGCGCAATGAGTCACCTGAGTTTCGATGTGAGCAAGGAGAATCGTTCACAACCTTTTGCCGATGCCTGCTCACGCTTGGTGGAAATCAAAGAGACCGTGACCCTTCCTGCAGAATACAAACAACTGCATTTCCCCATGGTGAATGGCGTTTCCGACGTGGCCGCCAGCTTTGGCTGCCAGTATTGGATGGAAGGCAACACGCTGACCTTTGCCGAGAGCACCGTACTGAACAAGCGTGTGTACGAAGCTACCGACTGGCCCAGTTTCCGCCAATGTGTGGCCAACCAAAAAATGCTTGCCACCACCCCGGTGATTTTAACCAAATAATATTTGTAGGCTTTTTTTAAGACATATCATTATGAAGAGAATATTTCTGTTAACTCTGGCGGTGCTGATGGGTGCCATGACCCTGGCACAGAACCAGCCCGATGCCGAATATAAACTGATACGCCGCAGCTATAAGACCAACAGCGACGGTTCGATGGACATCAATTTCCGCAAGGAAATAAAGCTGATACGCAACCGCGCCATTACGGCTTATGCCGACAAGGGCGAGACTTTCATCACCTTCAATCCCCAGTTTGAGACGCTGACCATCAACGAGTGCTACACCATCATGGCCGACGGCACCAAGGTGGAGACACCCGAGAACGCCTTCGTGCTGCAACTGCCGAGCGAATGTGCCGACTGCGGCCGCCTGAACGGCATTCGCGAGATGGCAATTGTGCACACGGCTTTGGAATACAACTGCATGATTGTGCTGGATTACACCATCCATCGCAACAGTAGCCTGCTGGTGGAGCGATTCAACTTCAAGCAGGACTGTCCTGTGCAACGCTACGAGGTGCGCTATGCCGACGGACATACCCAGGTGGAAACCAACATCACCCAGACGGTGGACGACCCTTATATGCCCACTAAAAAGGACTACGACGTGGAGTTTCAGTTGGGCGAAAAACCCACCTATGTGGCTGAGAAAAGACTCGATAGGGCTTTTAACCTGTTGAAGGAATTGAAGAAAAATGATGCCAAAGAGTATGTGACCGCCATCCGCGACTGGGTGGTGGACAATGTGAAGCTGAATCCAGTAGACCTGCGTCATGTGAACTACGCCATGACACCCGCCACAGAGGTGTTTCTGAGCAACTGCGGTACCAGCTTAGACAAAACCGGTCTGCTGGCAGCCCTGCTGAACGAAGCCGGTTTCAAAGCCACCATCGTCGACAACAGCATGAATGTATTTGGCGACAGACCCTTGGAAGTGGAAGTGACCATACAGAACAACACCTATCGCATTTCAGCTACCCAGAAAGGTGAACTGATGACCGAACAGAACAAGGCAGACGCTGCTGCCGTGGCTGCTGCCCCCATCTATGTGGAGCGTGAGCTGGAATGGAAGCCCGACACTCTGGCCGATGGCTTTGTGCGCATCACCCTCCCCACCGAGAAGAGCAGCCTGAACATCAATCCGGCCTACTTGACCACAGGACGCACCAGCGACGTCCAAGCCGCCATCACCAGCGAGTTCTATCACTACACCATGGACCTGCCCAAGGGGGCTAAACTGATTGGTGGAGAGGTGAATATTGAGTACACCAAGTATGACTTGGGCAGCATCAACATCAAAATCAAACAGAAAGGCAGAAGACTGCTCGTCACCCGCCAGCTGCAGTTGCGCAAAGCCCTCATCACCAAACAGGACTACCGCAATTTCCGACAGCTGATGATTGACTGGAACAGCCACAAAGAACTCCTCTTCAGCCTATGAACGGAGCCATGTGGGCACTAATATGTGCAGGTCTTTGGACCCTCGGAATGCTCTATTTCGACTATCGAAAGAAGCATAAATAAAGAACCTCCCGCAAGGACAGACCTTTGCGGGAGGTTTTGATATTAAAGGTGGGGCAAGATGTTAATTAAAAATAGACGGTACTCGAGATTTTCCAAGACAGGCTCGCTAAACAAGTCGTCTTCGACAAGTCCCTACATAACTGGAATATGATTATCCGCAATTGGCACATAGGCAAGGTCGTTTCATTCTCCGTGGCACATAGTGTCACTATCGAAAGTCCACAGGACTTTCTTCACTCCGAGACGCACCCGAGGTGTTGACTATCAGTCACCGCACTGCGCTCTGCTTGTACGGTGTTATTAATATTAAGCCTCTTCGATGCTTCTTTACGGCAAATGCGGATAATCATTACTGGAATTATCACATTATATGGCAAAAACCCAGTCATACTTTATACAAGAGCGTATTTTTTATTCGTTACTAAATAAAAATCATTGAAAATTGACCTTTGGACGAAGCCCGTTTTGTATATAAATGCCAGATATGATGATTTCATTTGCCTGGTACTGAACGCGTAAGCAAAAAAAACATTCGACTATGTGTGAATCGTTTTTTTGTGTGTATATTTGCAAAAAAATAACACTAAATATAAATAATAAATATTTGGAGTATTGGATTGAAAAAAAATGGTTTTGACTATCAATAATGAAGATTTTTAACAAATAAAAAAACTACAAAAAATGAGAAAAAAAAGCGATTGACCTTTGGGAAATCTGACTCAACATCACTTCGAGCGTTGAAATCGACCCCAACAAAAATGGCCAATCAAAAGATTCCGAATCTCGCAATTATACGTTTAACTATAGAGTAATAACTTATTCATTATGAAATATCTATTTTTTATCCGGAAGCATTTGGCAGCCAAGCTGCCATTATTCATCATGCTAGCAACTATTTGTTTATTAGCCTCGAGTTGTGGAAAAAAAAGTCCTGTCAATGTTTTCAACGGTCCGTCGGAAATCAGTTATGAGGCACAGACTATCGAATACACCTTAGTCCATGAAACTGAAATGTGGTTGCGCGATGCCGAATATTGGATTTATGAAAAGGTGGACGAGGATCGAGACTCAGTGATATACCATAGTGACAAGATAGCCCCAGCCGATGGAAAAATTGTTGGCGACTGGTTCGTTGCAACCGCCAAAGACTGCACTGTCACCCTTCGAGTTGATGAGAACAACACAACCCACAAACGTGCAGTCAGAGTTGCAGTACGGGACGGTTTTTCCGAACTAGGAATTTCCATTATTAGTTGCACGCAGTACTGTAAAACAGAGGAACAATAAACCCCTCACCCTAGTTAGAACAAGACACGCTCTATTGGGTAGGGCGTGTCTTGTTTTACACATAGGTCTGCCACCCGCCAGTCTCACCGGAAATATGCGACAGCTATAAAATCTGTGTATTGCATTCCTTAAAATGACCAGTGGCAACGGCGGTAGTATTCCTGGACTTCACGGGGAGAACCGTTTCCATTTATTACTGCCGACATCAACTTGTATAACTCCAAATGTTCTTTTACAAACAATGTTCTAGGATTAACTGCGTCTAACGCAGCCTTTGCATAATCGTATTTGTCCGTATGTTCTAACATTATTACCGTGAGCGCAATCTGCATTTCCGGCATGCCGTATTTGCTGGTACTGGAATTGTTGTGCGCTCTCACCTGTTCGAAATGAGACAATGCATTATCCAATTCACCAATAGAACGATAATACTTACCTAAGCAAGAATGACCTGCCATGGTGCATAGATGTTCGTCAGGGAATAGCTCAATCATTTTCTCCATCAATGCTACCCCTTTTTTCTGCTGCACCCCTTCTTCCTCATGCATCAACCTGTATGCCTCATTTTTTATATACTGAGCTTTCTGGTAGTTCCCATGCCTACGGTTGATTTGCCGCTCCATCTCAAGCAGTTCTTCATCAGTCCATATTGAGGTGGGTTCTATAAATTCCACATTTAAAAAACAATAATAAATATGAGTGTACTTAAATTTTTCAGCGCTTTTGCCCTTATTTCGGCATCTTTCCGATTGTCAGTCGGTTACAATGCACCGCATTAGCTTCGCTGACGTTTCTTTGGCTCGGCAAAAGACACAAGCATCTTTTGCGCTCGC